>JBILOD010000132.1:0-8790 GCA_044374645.1 Pseudobdellovibrionaceae bacterium
GAAGGCTTTTAAGAAGTTAGCCGCAACCGCGCCATCGATAAGACGGTGATCCGCAGTGACAGTGTAGTTCATTGCTTTGACAACTTTGAATTCGCCGTTCTCTACAATCACTTTATCTTGGATTTTATACATTCCAAGGATTGCCACCTCTGGATGATTAATGATCGGAGTCGCATAAGTGCCGCCCACGGAGCCAATGTTTGTAATCGTGATAGTCGCGCCCTTCATTTCTTCAGGCTTTAACTTTCCGTCACGGGCACGCTTAGAAAGATCAATAATTTCTTTGCTCAACTCAACAATGGTTTTTTGGTCTGCATTTTTAATGACAGGAACCACGAGGCCATTTGGAGTGTCCGCCGCAAAGCCAATATTGAAATACTTTTTGTAAACGATCTCTTGGGCAGCATCGTCGATCGAAGCATTGAACTGCGGGAATTGGCGAATCGTCGCAATCAAGGCCTTCATCACAAACGGCAAATAAGTGATTTTGGTTCCTTCTTTTTCTGCAAGACCCTTAAGGCTATCACGCAATTGTACAAGCTGGTTCACATTGGCTTCATCCATCAAGGTGAAGTGAGGAATAATGTGTTTTGCCATTTGCAGATTCTCAGCGATTTTCTTGCGAATACCACGCAATGGCACACGCTCTTCAACGGCACCCGCTGGGCTCTGATAAGCCAAACGAGGAATACTGGGGCCTGCTGATTTGGTAGGAGCAGCCACAGTAACGCCGCCTTGATTTTGCATGACATCATCACGAGTCACACGGCCAGCTAGGCCGGTTCCTTTGAGCCCATTGATATCAACACTCATTTCGCGAGCTAAACGTCGGGTAGCAGGCGTTGCCAAAACTTTAGAATCGGCCACAGGCGGAAAATAAGCTTCAGTACTTGCTGCGGCAGCAACAGCTGTTGGTGCTGGAGCTGGGGTTGCCGTTGCTGCAGGTGCAGCCGCTGGTTTAGCTTCGTGAGCTTTAGTTGGTGTAGGGGCGACTGCTCCGGCGCTGGCTTCAAGCTCAATGAGAACTTGTTCAACTTTAATGACATCCCCTTCTTTAGCCTTAATAGCTTTAACAACACCAGCCGTGGGAGTTGGAACTTCGACGGTTGCTTTATCAGTCATGAACTCAGCTATGGGCTGGTCAACTTTAACGGTGTCGCCCACTTTCACGAGCCACTTTACCAATTCACCTTCAGTCACACCTTCGCCAAGTTCTGGAAGTTTAATCTCAATCGACATTTACTTACTCCTGTTCCTTAGTTCGATTTTTTTCAATAATACCCTTCATAAAAAATTCACCAGCGCGATATGAGCTTCGCACGAGAGGACCTGAAGCCACGTATAAGAAGCCCATTTGCTCAGCAGTGGTTTGCCAATTCTGGAATTCCTCGGGAGAAACAAATTTCTCCACTTTTAAGTGGCGCTCAGTAGGCTGCAGATATTGTCCAAACGTAACAACATCACAGTCAACTGATCTTAGATCCTTTAACGTTTGCATCACCTCTTCCTCCGTTTCACCAAGACCAAGCATAATCGAGGTCTTCGTGTAACGGGTGGGATCGAGCTCTTTCACAAATTTTAAAACACCCATTGATTGAGCATAACCAGCGCGAGGATCGCGCACTTTTTTCTGGAGGCGCTCTACTGTTTCAATATTATGAGCAAACACATCAGGTTTAGCTTGAGTGATCACATCCACCAATTCGCGTTCACCGCGAAAATCGGGAGTGAGTACTTCCACAATCAAACGCGGGTTGAATTTTTTGATGGTGGTGATTGTGCGTGCGAAATGATTGGCACCTTGATCCGGCAGGTCGTCGCGATCCACGCTGGTCAAGACAACATATTCGAGATCCATTTGTGAAATGGAGTATCCCACTTTTTCTGGCTCCATTTCGTCGATTTTGCCGCGAGGGTTACCAGTCTTCACGGCACAAAACTTACAGCCGCGAGTGCAAACTTCACCCATGAGCATGAATGTGGCAGTTCCACCACCCCAGCACTCACCAATATTGGGGCATTTAGCTTCTTGGCAAACGGTGGCTAGGCCGAGGGCGGAAAGCATGTCTTTGATCTTATGGTAATCGCCTCCAGAGGGGGCTCTCACCTTCAACCATTCGGGTTTTGGGATGCGTGGTTTGGTGCTCGATTTTGCAGACGCTTCCATAGAGGTTTCCTCCTCGAAAAATGAGCGATCAATGAATCCGCGTACATTACTTGTGCCCACCCTGATTTTGAAGGGAATTGAAAAAATTGCGATCCGCGTTAGCGAGGATAAGGTACTGAATTTGTCGACCTGTAAGTCCCTTTTGCGCTATGAATTGGCGTTTCAATGAAGCTGAGAGGTAAACATGGATTTTGAGAGGCCCCTAGTTGAAGGAAAATTTCTTAAACGGTACAAGCGCTTTTTTGCGGATGTGGAGCTACAGGGTGAAACTGTTACTGCCCATGTACCCAATACGGGTAGTCTTAAAAGTTGTAATAATCCCGGGAGCCACTGTTGGATGTCACGGTCAGGTGATCCGAAGCGGGTCCTGAAGTTTACGCTCGAAGCGATACAATCGGAAGGGCACTGGGTAGGCGTTAATACGAGTTGGCCGAATAAATTAGGGGTTGAGGTATTTAAACAACATCAACTCCCGCACTGGGCTAAGTATGATTCATTTCAGCAGGAAGTTAAAATTAACGATCAGTCCAGAATAGATCTTGTACTTTGGTCTTCAAAGGAGAGCGATACCACGAAATGGAAGGTGGACGACTTTAAAAAGGCTCAGCCAGTTCATTTTGTGGAAATAAAGAATGTAACTTTAAAGGTGGGAGCGGCGGCCCAATTTCCTGATGCTGTGACTGAGCGAGGTCAAAAGCACATCGAGGAATTAAGCGAATTGATCGCAAGGGGATTTACAGCTGAAATGCTTTTTATAGTCCAACGTACTGATGTGGAGTATTTTGAACCAGCAAGGGAAATTGACCCTGAATATGCCCGCCTTTTGAATGAGGCACACAAAGAGGGACTGGCAATCACCGCTTTGTGTTTTGAATTTTCAAAGAAGGGACTTCATTTAGCCAAAGTTTTACCTATTCGACTATAAATGTTTTGAGAGGAGTGAGCGATGCCAATGGACCCGGTGGCGAAAGGCCTTATAGGAATAGGCATTCTTTTTTTGTTACTAGGATTCGCATGGCAAATGGGCTGGATTCAAAATCTGAAACTGGGTCGGTTGCCCGGTGATTTTGCGATTGAGCGTGAAAACTTTAAGTTCTATTTTCCGCTCACCACAGGAATCCTGATCAGCACAATTCTCACTTTGATCTCTTGGCTCTTCAAAAAATAGAGCACCTATCAACTCGAATCGGATTTTAGTAAAATTCTTTTGGTGGTTTGAATTGGGATGGTAAGGCCAATAAGTTAGAGCGAAATTGTTTAGTAAAATGATCAAGGTCACCATATCCTACTTGCGTGGCGGCCTCAGTTACGTTGAACCCTTCGAGTACAATGCTGAGCATTGCAGTGGTTGTTCTGATCTTCTTTCGATAAACAGACGGGCTGATGCCGTAGCAGGCCTTGAAGTCTCTGCCCAAAACACTCTGATCCACCTCTAATTGGTCTGCAAGCTCTTTGAGATTGCACTCAGAGCGAAAATTTTGGTTGATCCAAAGACGTGCCTTTAGGGCCAATCGGGAGCCGCTACTTCGTTTCTCTATGTTGATCCAATGATTTTTCTGCTGTTCAACATAGGACATCAAACCCTCAAGGTCTTTTTCGAAAAGATTTGTAGTCCAGGGGAGCATCACTGGTGTGGTTGGAGCTGTGGCTGGCAAAGGTAAATCCGAAAAAATAGCGAGCCAGTCCATAGCCCCCCCACCGATGTAAGCTGAAAAAACCGAGTAAGGGGGAACAAATACGGCTACATTAGGTCCAACGGGAAGCTTCTTACCGTTGGCCCAAAAGGAGAAATTAGTGAGAGGGTAAGGAAAAGTGGCGAGCCCCCAGAAAGGACCGAGGGTATCGACTTCTTCTTTGAGGGACGTTGGCCACTCATGGTGCCGATGACAAACAGCCATTCGAGGTGCAATCATGGCAAAAGAGTTCGAATAGGTCTTAGTTGCCATCGAAAAGATCTCTTTTGTAGCAGCTGGCAAGCCTTCATGTTGATCATTAAACATCGATTTCATACTAGATCGCAGCTTGAGTGTATTCGGCAAAGTTTTTTTGTTTTTCTTCACTGCGCTGGTTTATTTGAGCTCGCCATGGTCCAAACCTGCGGGCTAGGATCCAGCGCTTAAACTTTTGCAGTGGGCCACGGTTTCCCCACAGGAGGGTTCCTTGCGCTTTTTTCATCGTGCGAGCATCCCATTGAAAATAGCAGGGAGCTGAGTGCTTTTCCTCCCACTGGCGAGTGAGAATCAACAGCACAGAGGCAGTGATGTGGCCAGCACACAAATTCACGGAGGAACTGAGTGATGGTGGCGTTCCACCGGCCAACTGATCTCCAGTGATATTCATATAGGGCCAATGAGTTCCAGCGGGAGCGGACCCTATGGCAAAAGCTGAAACTTGTTCAAAAAAATCGGCACAATGCTGAAAATCATAGTAATCCTCAAAGCTCATTTTTTCTGGAGAAAAAACCTGCAACGTACAAGAATAGCCGAGTGGAATCGCAAAAAGGGAATAGCGTTTGTGTCGGCGAGCGGTGACGTGTAAGAGTCGGTGTGCATCGATGCAATAGAAGTCAATCGCATCCACGATGACATCACACTGATTCACAAATTCATCGACGTTATGTCGGTCAACTCCCTTGGAATAGGTTTTAACTTCCATATAGGGATTGATATCGAGAGCCATTCTCCGAAGTGTTTCCGCCTTTGGTTGCCCAAGAGTACTAACAAAGGCACCGGCCTGTCGGTTCATATTTGCGATTTCAAAATGATCAAAGTCAGCAATCAAGAGTCGCCCAATGCCCATGCGGGCGAGCCCAAGGACATAGGCACCACCCACACCACCAAGCCCTACAATGCCCACCGTTTTATTTTGGAGAAGCTGCATTTCTTCACGGTTTAGAAGGCCCTCACTTCTTTGAAAAGCCTGTTGAAAAAATTCGTTTCGATTCAAGTTGTCCCCCTTTAGGCAACATTAGCCAACGTATCTGAGCTTAGGTTTTCGTTATATTGAATAAAAGACTCCCAAATCGGATTTGGATTTGTCAGTCGGAGTCCTGAGGCAGACTCCTTGTTCCAACATCGCTCGAGACTCAGTTCAGGAATATCGAAATCACCAAGTTTGACTTTGGCGATCAAAAAATGAGTGGTTTTCTCGGGCTCTCTTTCTAGGTAAACCTTCATGCCACCTCTAGACACCTCGACAACGGTGATGTCGATTTGGCGTCCATTGTCATCAACTGCGACAGCCTTGAGGTATGCCGCCAACCGGCGATACCGTCGCGACGTAGGGACTTGCAGTTGGCTAACTTCTTTAGGTGTTTTGAGAAGAGAATCAATTTCTTTACTTTGATAAGTGTTTTTGATCGCCCAATATTCAGAGGGAGAAAGCGCCTGAAAGACATCGGTTCTTTGATTAAAAAAATAATTGAGAGTTTCAAAAGTCATTGCGCGATTGCAGATAGAGTAGAAGCGCGATCGTCTTTTATCAAAGCTTTGGATTTTATGCTGAGTGAAGTACCAGAATAAATTTTTATCTCTAGGGAGATGGGCGTAATGTCTGGCATATTCAAAATAACCATGTTTTAAGTTAAGATACTCACCTACGACAGGGATATTATTTGCAAAAGCATAGTTATCGATGACCCGATCTTCAATTCTACTAAAACAAAGAAGAGCTTCATAAAAGAAATACCAATCACTATGGACAGAAACAACAAAAACATCAATGTTGAGCACCTCAACGCACATTTCATAGAGATATTTGAGAAGAGGGAAGAAAAGTTTTCCCCTCCATTTTGGAACTATGGCTAAGGCAGAAATTTCAGCGATCTGCAGACCTGGTTTACTTAGGGGTGATAGGTCAAGAATTTTTTCAGAGGGCAATCCGAGTGCAGATTCTCTGATAACAGTGACTGTGCCTACAACCTCGCCATCTATTTGCGCAGTGAGAACAATGGAGGTGGGCAGTGCATGGTAAACCGAAACTCGCATTCCGGACTCATGTGGCTTCATTAATCCCACTTTGACATAAGCATCGTGGAGAATCCGAAAGGACTGCTCAAGTTCTTTCTTTGTTGAGGCTATTTTGAAGGTAACGCCAGGGGGCAAATCCGTCGGAATCTGGACGCGCTCCCTTAGGATGGAATTGCGCCAATCAGCTGGGACTTTTTTTAATAAACCTCGCAAGAATACACTAGATTTCTTTGCCACGGCAATCGACTCCTACTTGATATTAGTCTATCCCCTCAAGGAAAAATCACCCGGCGGATTTCGACAAAAAATAGAGCGAAAGTTGGGATAAATGAAAAATATTTATTCAATGCGAAACGATGCGACCTATTTGACCATCGTCTGTCGAGAAATAGAGGTTTCCATCTAAGCCGGCTCGCACATTTCTGATGCGGAGGTTCATGTTACTCAATAGAGACTCCTCCTTTAAGACTTTGTTATCGACTAAGACTAGGCGATGGAGATGGGTGCCTGACAAGCATCCAAGGAAGATGTTCCCTTGCCACCTCGGCATTTTGCTGCCTCGATAAACTGCAATTCCAGAGGGAGAAATAGAGGGAACCCAGTGGGCAACGGGTTGCTGGGTTCCAGGTTTTTCAGTGACGCCAATTCTTGGCCCCCAATACTCTCGCCCATAGGTAACCTCGGGCCAACCGTAATTGCTCCCGGGTAAGATCAGGTTGAGTTCGTCGCCACCACGAGGACCCATCTCTGCCAGCCAAAGAGCATTTGTGATGGGGTCGCGTGCAAGACCTTGTGGACTTCGATGTCCGTAACTCCAGATCTCAGGTTTGGCATTGTTCGTCTTAACAAAAGGATTGTCTTTGGGAACTGAGCCGTCTTGCATCAAACGCAGCACTTTGCCGTTATGGAATGCGAGATTCTGCACTTTAGGACGATCGTTACGATCACCAATAGTAAAGTAAACATGGCCACTATCATCAAACTCGATGCGTGAACCAAAATGTATCTCCTCATCACCAATGGCCGTGGACGACAGGAGGGTGCGAACATTGTGGAGTTTATTTTTATCGAAGAGGGCAGTTGCCAAAGATGTGGTGGCCTTATCCGTTGAGAGGGGCTCTGAGTAAGTTAAAAACACCTGAGTTCTTTTGGGGGGCAAAACCCTCACGTCGAGGAGTCCCCCTTGTCCATGACTCCAAACTGTTGGAACTCCTTTAACTAGGGTCACCTCTTTGGTGGGAAGATCTAGGACCTTCAACTTTCCGGATCTTTCAGTAAACAGGATTTTTTGTTCGCTGAGAAAGTCAAATCCCCAGATAACGTCCTGCTGTTTTGTGAGAAACTCAACGCTTAGAGTTTGCCCCTCAGACACAAATTCGGAATTGTTGTTTTGCTTCGCCAGGGTCAATTCTGAGAGTGCAAGGATTGAACAGAGAAAAATCGTTTGCGTAAAGCTATAGTGCCATCTCGGTTTTGTTGGCGACATTATACCCTCCCTATTCGTTGTGATGGTCGATAAAGGGTATCTACCCGTTGGAGCAAACGCAATTTAAGGAATCGAAATTTGTCTCGGTTGAATGACGGGGCTTGTAAAAAGCCAAAAGCCTCTCTAAAAGAAGTCATGGAAGACAATTCGAAGATTTTTTTAAAGACATTTCTTGATTTAGCTGTTGAGGATTCATTTTCTCCAGAAGAGTGTGAGATTTTGAAGATGATTGCAAAGAATCATTTGCTCGATTTGACAACCAACCTGCAGGGATACTTTGATCACGACCTGCGATTGCAGATCACTCAGGTGGCGGCAACGAAATTGTTGCAAGCAGTAAAGGATCAAGGGCGACCGCTCCAAAGCTTTCATTGGCAACGCGTCGTTGAGAACTATCACCGCAACGGCTATTGGGGCCTTCGTCCTTCAAAGACCCAACTACCAGAAAAACCTGCCGCCGATACTCCTGCGAGAGAGATGTTCCGATATATTTGGGTCTTTTTACAGGCAGGAATACTAATGAAGGCAGTAGTTCTTTATTTCGGACTCGGTGCTGCGGCTGATGACAAATCTTCCAGCTCACTATTTCTTTACTTTGCCCTCGCATTTTCTTTTGGATCATTGATTTTCTTTGCTTGGCGGCTTCATAAGAAGAGTGTCACAGCTGGAAAACAAGATTGAATGAGCTACAAAAACTAGCGAGCCACGGTTTCAATGAGAAATTTCAAGATAAGATCACTAAAAGAGGTCGTTAGCCAGTCAGCAACGACAATGCTCATCATAGTGAACACGGCAGTATTGACCACAGCACGGCCAACACCTTTGGCCCCACCCGTCGTTGTATACCCTTTATAGGTGCAAATGGTACTAAGGACGAATGCAAATACCAAACTTTTGAACGTTCCACTGAGAATTGAAGGCATTGTGACAATGGTGGGAATATGGCGAATATACTGTTCGTGGTTAACGCCAGCAAAGAGATAGCCCATGAGGGCGCCACCGAAAATTGACATAACAAGTCCCGCTCCTAGGAGAAAGAAACTGGCGACAACAATGGCAATAAATCTCGGCACAATGATTTCCTGAATGGGATTTGCGCCTAAACACCGAATGGCATCAATTTGCTCTGTCACTCGCATGGTTCCTAATTCCGCTGACGTAAAAGCGCC
>JBILOD010000190.1:0-7357 GCA_044374645.1 Pseudobdellovibrionaceae bacterium
AAGGCAATGATGAGAGGGCCAACTTCTCGAATAGTTCCGCTGGTCGCCAAACCACCGAAGTAACCGAGCGCACCAAATTCATTCATCTGCATTCCAAACTGCACGGTCATGATGGCGCCCACAAAAAAACCGGCCATGGCGGTTGTGGAAACGCTCTGCACAGTGACGCGCCAGATCTGTTCTAAGATCTGCTGCCGGGATGTTGGATATTTAAGAGCCGTATGAACAACTTCTTTCAAAAACAAGATCATGGCGCCGATTTCAGTAACGACGTCAAAGAGATATCGATTAAGGATTTGCATAACCATCTTTTACCTCTGCCAAGAAGTCGACGACTAGCGGAACGGTCGACTGTAAAAGTTGTTTCGGAGTGCCCTGGTCAACGATTTGCCCTTTATCAAGCACAATGATTCGATCAGCGATGGCGAGGGCACAGGCCATATCGTGACTCACAACAATCGATGTGGCGCCTAAAGTATGAGATAAATCCTTGATGAGGTGATTTACGGCATTGGTGGTAATCGGGTCCAAACCCGTGGTGGGCTCGTCAAACAACAATACTTTAGGAACTATAGCCACGGTTCTGGCTAAGCTCACACGCTTTTGCATTCCGTAGGAGATCTCAGCGGGATACTTATTTTCGATGCCAAACAAATTAACCATTGTGAGAGCCCGACGAACCTTCATTTTGATTTCGGCTTCAGACATTTTGTAGTGTTTGCGCAGGCCAAAAGCGACGTTGTCAAACACCGTGAGAGAGTCAAAAAGAGCGGGATGTTGAAAGACCATGCCGCATTTTTTGCGAACATTCGAATAATCCTCTTCAGAAAGCTTGGAGACCTCCTGTTTGTCGACGAAGATTTCTCCTTCATCAGGCCGTAAGAGACCAACAATGCTTTTGAGTAATACGGATTTTCCAGTGCCAGACGTTCCGAGAATAAAAAGGATCTCTCCTTCATTCAGATCAAAAGAAATTCCTTTTAGAATTGTCCTATCACCAAACCGTTTCACCACATTCCGAAAATTGATCATGCCATCACCGTGAGGGGGCCTCGGAGCTCCCCGTGGATAAACTGTTTGATTCGTGGATCTTGGTTGTTTCGAATAGTTTGTGGCGTACCCGCCTCAATCACCTGGCGATCTACCACCATAAAGATGCGGTCCGCCATTTGATAGGCCCGATTCATATCGTTGGTAATTGCAACAAAGGTCGAGCGATTTTTTTGCTGCAAATCGCAAATAAGCTCTATAATTTTGCGGCTCGTGATGGGGTCTAGTCCTGCTGTGGGGTCATCATAAAACACGATTTTAGGATTAAGAGCTAGGGCCCGGGCGATTCCAAGGCGTTTCTGCATGCCGCCACTAATTTCATCTGGATATAGTTTTAGGGCATGAGGAATGGCGACCGCCTCCAGAAAATCCACCACCATTTTATCAATCTCAGTTTCTGAATAGGGAGATACCTCGCGGAGTGGGAAGGCAATATTCTCCCCGCAAGTCAGGGAGTCAAAAAGGGCATTTTTTTGAAAGAGCATTCCCAAATCCCTGAGAATAAGGGATTTTTCTTTGTTGGGTGCCGAATGCCAGTCGCATCCCTGAATCAGCACTTTGCCCCGGTTGGGACGGATGAGGCCTGCCATGGTTTTCAATAAAACTGATTTACCCTGACCGCTCGGACCGATGACCGCCACGCGCTCCCCAGTCATGATACGGAGATTCACATTCGCAAGAATCGTCTCAGAACCAAAGCTCACCTCTACATTTTGTAGCTCAAGAGCTGGTGACGCTATGTCCAAAAAAAACCTCCAGGAGTGAAGTCCATGACTCCGTTTGAGCGATTCGTTAATACTCGTAAAACAGTAGGCGTTTCGTAAAGTCCCTTTGACATCTTCGTAAAACAGCGAACAGGCGATGCTCGCCTTCGACTTCGCTCTGAATCCGTTTTCCGAAAATCTCAAAGGGACTTTCTGGAGCGCCGACACTAAACGGATAAACGAACAACTACTCTATTTATGATGAGGAGATTTTATGGCTCACACAAGAAAAAAGATCGCGGTTATTGGCGCTGGATTCGTAGGCTCGACTTGTGCTCACTGGGCAGCCGCTAAGGAACTTGGAGACGTGGTTTTACTGGACATTAATGAAGGAGCCGCCAAAGGTAAGGCACTAGACCTTTATGAAGCTGCGCCGGTTGAGCTTTACGACTCTCGTATAGTTGGAACTAAAGACTACAAAGATATTGCTGGCGCGGATGTCGTGATTTTAACAGCAGGTCTTCCTCGTAAACCAGGCATGAGCCGTGACGACCTTTTGGCGACGAACGCTAAAATCGTTAAAGCTTGTTGTGAAGGCGTTCGTGAGTACGCTCCTAATTGCGTCTTGATCGTTGTTTCTAACCCATTGGATGCGATGGCTTATGTTGCAAAGCAAGTTACAGGTTTTCCGCGTGAGCGCGTGATCGGGATGGCCGGTGTGCTTGATACCGCAAGAATGAAGACTTTCATTTCTGAAGAGCTTCAAGTTTCCGTAAAAGATATTCATGCGATCGTTTTGGGTGGCCACGGTGATGACATGGTTCCAATGCCGCGTCACTGTTCTGTTGGCGGAGTTCCATTGACTGAAATTCTTCCTAAAGAAAAAATTGACGCTATTGTTGAACGCACTCGTAAGGGTGGAGCGGAGATTGTTGGCTTATTGCAAACAGGATCGGCTTTTTATGCTCCTTCAGCAAGTGCGGTTCAAATGGCCGAAGCGATTGTTAAAGATCAGCGTCGTATTTTGCCTTGTGCCGTTGAGCTCAATGGTGAGTATGGCGTGAAAGGTTTATTTGTTGGCGTTCTTTGTAAATTGACTGGCAAAGGCATGGAGAAAGTTCTTGAGCTTCAGTTGAATGACACTGAAAAAGCGGGCTTACAAAACTCTATCAAGTCTGTTGAAGGCCTCGTAAACGCTCTTAAAACAATGCAATATTAATTTCAATTAACCAATAAGGGTGAACATCCATGAATATTCATGAGTATCAGGCGAAGGAAGTTCTAAGAAAATACGGCGTGGCGACGCTAAAAGGTAAAGTTGCTAACACTCCTGATGAGGCTGTGAAGGCAGCGCAGGAAATTGGCGGATCAGTTTGGGTTGTTAAAGCACAGATCCATGCTGGTGGTCGCGGTAAAGGTGGCGGTGTTAAACTCGCCAAATCTCTTGATGAAGTGAAGACTCTTTCCAGCCAAATTCTTGGAATGAACCTTGTAACTCATCAGACCGGTCCAGAAGGTAAAAAAGTACATAAAGTATTTATCGAGCAAGGCTGTAACATTCAAAAAGAATACTATGTTGCTGCCCTTGTGGATCGTGCCACGGGCCGAGTTGCAATGATGGGATCGAGTGAAGGCGGGATGGACATTGAAGAAGTCGCCGCTCACAACCCTGATGCCATTAAGAAAATCGATGTGGACCCAGTGATTGGCTTGGGAGCTTTCCAGGCGCGCCACTTGGCCTATGAAATCGGAATTCCGGCAGCAAATATCAACAAAGCGGCACAGTTTCTTATGGCCCTTTACAAAGCATTTGTTGATACAGATTGTTCGATCGCCGAAATCAATCCTCTTGTATTGACTAAAGAAGGTGAAGTTTACGCTTTGGATGCGAAGATGAATTTCGATTCAAACTCACTTTATCGTCATTCCGACATTGTTGAGATGCGTGATTTGACCGAAGAAGACCCAACAGAAATCGAAGCGAGCAAATTCGATCTCGCTTTCATTAAATTGGATGGTAACATTGGATGTTTGGTGAATGGCGCGGGCTTGGCAATGAGCACAATGGATATCATCAAGATTCATGGTGGTGCTCCTGCAAACTTCCTCGATGTGGGCGGTGGTGCCAACAAAGAAAAAGTCACAGCGGCTTTTAAAATCATTTTGAAAGATCCGAACGTTAAAGGAATTCTCGTGAACATTTTCGGCGGTATCATGAAATGCGATATTATCGCAGATGGTGTGATCGCCGCTTCTAAAGAAGTAGGTTTAAAAGTTCCTCTCGTTGTTCGTTTGCAAGGTACTAATGTGGAGTTGGGCAAGAAAATTTTGGCCGAAAGTGGCCTCAATATTATCCCAGCAGACACATTAACAGATGCCGCACAAAAAATCGTTGGCGCTATTTCTAAGTAAGGAGACACCGTGGCCATTTTAGTTAATTCAGAAACAAAATTATTGGTTCAGGGTTTTACTGGTTCCCAAGGAACATTCCATGCTGAGCAGTGCTTAGCCTATGGAACAAAAGTTGTTGGTGGTGTCACTCCAGGTAAAGGCGGCACCACGCACTTGAACCTTCCAGTGTATAACACAGTTTACGAAGCGAAAGCGAAATCGGGCGCCAATGCGTCCGTGATCTTTGTTCCACCAGCATTTGCTGCAGATTCTATTATGGAAGCTGTGGATGCGGGCATCGAACTCGTGATCTGTATCACTGAAGGTATTCCCGTACTCGATATGGTTAAAGTGAAGCGCTTCATGCAAGGCAAGCACACCCGCTTGATTGGTCCAAACTGTCCTGGTGTTATCACTCCAGGCCAATGTAAAATTGGAATCATGCCGGGTCATATTCACAAGCCAGGGCGCATTGGCGTTCTCTCTCGCTCAGGAACTTTGACTTACGAAGCCGTTCATCAATTGACGGGTCTTGGTTTAGGTCAATCGACTTGCGTGGGCATTGGCGGTGACCCAGTGAACGGAACGAACTTTATCGATGTTCTTGAAATGTTCAATAAAGACAAAGATACCGATGCGGTGATCATGATTGGCGAAATCGGCGGAACAGCTGAAGAAGAAGCGGCTGAATACATTAAGCGCGAATTCAAAAAGCCAGTCACTTGCTTTATCGCCGGAGCGACAGCTCCCAAAGGTAAACGTATGGGACATGCGGGTGCGATCATCAGTGGCGGAAAAGGTACAGCAGAAGCAAAATTCCAGGCCTTGGAAGCAGCTGGTTGTAAAATCGCAAGAAGTCCTGCGGATTTAGGTACAACTTTGAAGAATTCTTTGAAGTAAAGTGAAGGGGCCAGCGCGAATCTTGAATTCGTGGTGACATTCCAGCGCAAATCATTTAAATGCGTGTGGCCCTAATGAAATTTTTAATAGGAGATACTATGGCAAAAGAACTTACTTTTAGCATTATTAAGCCTAACGCTATCAAAAAAGGCGTTATTGGTGACGTTATCGAAACTTTCGAAAAGAACGGATTGAAAATTGCGGCAGCAAAACTTTCTGTTATTTCTAAAGAAAAATGCCAAGAATTCTACTCTGAACACAAAGAGCGTCCATTCTTTGGAGAACTTGTTAGCTTCATGACTTCTGGTCCAGTGATGTTGATGGTTCTTTCTGGCGAAAACGCAGTTCTTAAGAACCGCGAAATCATGGGTGCGACTGATCCTAAAAAAGCAGGCTACGGCACTATCCGTGCGATCTATGGTGACAGTGTTGGTGAAAATGCTGTTCACGGAAGTGATAGCGCAGCTTCAGCGGCACGCGAAATTGCATTGTTCTTTGATAAACACGAAATCTGCAACGACTTGTAATCTGATTATAAGTCTATTGGCAGATAGATTGTGAACTGTGAACTGAAAAGGCTGGGAAACTCCCAGCCTTTTTTATTTGAATGTTTATAGAACACCTTCGGTATCATCGGGCGGTAAATAGCGCATTGGATCGTGGGAGAGGTATTCAATATTTGGCGTATCTCTAAAAGGATTAATGTAGTTTTGGTCCTGAGTGAAACCTATGGTGATGCCTTTTTCCGAAAAGGCTCTTTTTAAGTCTTGGTAGGACAATTGCTCTTTTGGAGTACATTCGAAGAAACGAGTATGCGGTTGGTTTCCAATGAGTTCGACTGATCCACCACCGTCGACACATTGGTTTTTCCATTCTTTCAAGAAGGGCTCGGTAACATGATAAGATAAAGGCGTGGGGATTTTTGGGCCTAAACAAGCTAAGTTAAGAACGGATCCATTCTTGGATTTGATTTCTCGAGAGAAAATTAAAGTAGGCAATGGCCTGTAGTTTTTACTTGTGGTTGATGAGTATTGCCAATATCGAACTTTGGCCAATTCAATTTCTGGAAGATTTCCAGAGGAATCTGTGGAAAATTGAGAGTTTCTCTGAACTCTCCAAACTCGAGATCGGGTTCTGGTTTCAGAGTTCCAGACATGACAGGTGTAATTTGGGTAGATAAAGACCTCGATAGTTTCCATTGGTCGGTTGCTGGAGTGATTATCGATGTCTACATCTTTTAAAAAGGAAAGAGAAATTCTGGTATTTTTATCCATAGTTTTTTCTGAGATAAAGCTTTGATCCTTGTAAGTTTCTAAAGAAGGTTTCACATCAGTTTTATCTGCATGCGCGGCATGTGGTCCTAGAACTGAAGAGGCGCCCACGATTAAAAAATGAAAAAGTAGTTTTGAAAGACCCACATTATTTCTCACAAAAATCTCCCTGTTGGTTTCAATTCATAGTAGTGCAACGGATATGCCGAGAAAGCGTTTCAGTTCGTAACAACTTCTCTCAATCGACGTCGTTCAAATCACTTTTAACTGTGGCAGCGCTTTATGGCTTTAGAGAGATTAATTGTTTTACATCTCAAAGTGAGACAGTGTTTGAATTTTAGTGCTCGAAGGTCTGAAATGATTCGCTATCAAAACACTCAAATCATATAGGCGCCCATCTTTAACTTGCGAAGGCAGGACAGAAGCTCTATTGGTTTAAATAATGGAAAAGCTAAAGGTTGGTTCGCGAATACACGTCGAAGTAGAGAAGCTCATTTATGGTGGGGCGGGATTAGCTCGTTTTGAGGGGCAAGTCGTTTTTGTTGATTATGCGGCACCTGGTGATCGTCTTGAAATTGAAATTGTGCAGGCAAAAAAAAACTTTTTAAGAGGAAAGATCCTTCAGATTTTAAATCCAGGGAGTGGTCGCACAAAACCACCGTGCCTTGTCTTTGGGCAATGTGGAGGCTGTCAATGGCAACACATTCAGTATTCGCAACAAATTGAAGCTAAGCAAAACATACTGGCAGAGGTCCTTCGGCGCTTTTTTCCTGAGGAGTCAATCCAGCTTGGTTCCTTCGAGTCCAGCGCAGACGAATACAATTACCGCAACCGTATTCAGGTACGAACCCAGAGCGGCGAGGTTGGATTTTACGGTAAAGGTAGCCATGAGCTAGTGCCCATCGAGAAGTGTTTGATCGCTGAGCCCATTGTGAATCAGGAGTTAGCGCGCCTGATTCAATCCAAACCACAAGATGGAAGGTATCGGTTGCAGCGGGGGTTAACCGGGATCGCAACGACCTCCGATTTACAAGAGGGCGA
>JBILOD010000135.1:0-8642 GCA_044374645.1 Pseudobdellovibrionaceae bacterium
ACCCGCCAAATCTTCGGGAGAAAAAATAATTTTCATCTTCGACATTTGCGTGATTAAAAATGCCGTACTCAAAACGGAGACCAACAAAAACCATCGAGAATTTCGCCAACATCGGCGAACCAATTGAGCTAGAAAAACCGCAAAACATAAAAATAGTTTACGGCTAATTCTCTGCATTCTGAGAAAACTCCTTGTACATCGCTCCGGCCTGAGCCACCAGGATTCGGCGGGGAATGACTTTACTCAGCATGAGGGATATGCGGTTCATTAATCCTGGAATATAGACGGGTCGTCCTAAATTAAGAGACCGAACGACTTCGACCGCAACGTCCCGAGGTGAAGAAATCATACGTCCGTATTTAGTGATAATTCCATCGCTGAGCCCGGCGGCTAAATGAAAGTTGGTTTTCATTCCGCCTGGGCACACAGTCACCACCTTAACTCCAAACGGGGCCAATTCCTCACCCACCGCCTCCCCTAGGGACAGCAAGAACGATTTCGATGCGGAGTAGGATGCGAAATAGGGCGTTGGAAAAAAAGCATTTAATGATGCCACATTAACAATGATTCCGGAGCCTCGCTGTTTCATAGCACGGCCAAAGTTATAGAGCAGACGGGTCGTAACGACCGTATTAAGCTCAATACTCTTTTCGTGATCGACCCACGATCGATCAAAAAAGGAGCCTGAAACTCCCACCGCCGCGTTATTGATGAAAATGTCAATTGGGGTTGTTGATCCTTCAATTTCTTGCAGCGTTTTTTCTTCAAGGAGGTCGCCAACAATCGTCAATGCCTTACACTCGGGATCAAACTGTTGTAGCTGGGCGGCAAGCGAGGCCAATGCTTTTTGATTACGGCCCGAAAGCACAAAATCAAATACTTTTTGTTTTGACAAGACGAGGGCAATTTCTCGCCCTAAACCGCTTGATGCCCCTGTGATAAATACTTTTTCTCTGATTGCATTTTCCATAGTCTTAATGAGAATAGCGAGTGGAGGTGCGCTTGACAAAGAAGTTTCATTTAATCATTTTGCATGTAGTTATCCTGGCAGTATCGGGATCGATGACCACGATGGCTTTTGCTAAAACTCCAATGAACTACCAGGCGGCAACCCAGTGCGAAGTCACGCCTGATCAATTCGCCAATTACATTAAATCCATTGGAACTGAAAAATGGCTCGCAAAAGTTCAAGCACAGTTGCCTCAAACCCCAATGGATTGGACGGATCTCAGCTCCGTCGCAAGTTGCCACAGGCAGCAATACCACAGAGATCTCTCTCATCCGCCAATCCAAAGTCTTCCTTTTCGCCCCAAAGATATCAGCCGATCCGCAAAACCATGGATTAAGGATCAACAACTTCAACAGAGCCTGGATCGATTGACCCAAAGTGACCTCACCCGTAACAAAAACCTTAAGCTTTATCAAAATGGTTCTAGTCAGCAGGCCATAAAAACAATTATCAGCGAAGCTCAACAGTTTCTGTTTGTTAACTTACTCGCGATGGCCTGCGACGAGGGATCAGAGGAAATTATCACCCTTATTGAAAAAAAGGCAAACGAGGGCGTTGATGTGAGAATTAACATTAATCAAACCTATTCCATCGCAAACCTCGGCTGTGTTCGACGCCTCCGCAAATCTGGCGTAGCCATTCATAAATCCACCACCCATTCTTCTTATTACGTGAATGACAGAAAACAACTTTTGATTGGCTCTCAAAGCTTAGCCAAAATGTTCTTATGGGCCGATGGTTTTAATGAACTTGATCGTGATGTTATGCTTTATCTAGAGGGGCCGGCCGCCACCGATGCATGGCGAGACTTCCTACAACTTTGGGGCCCGAGCCAAGAAAAACTCACCGATGGTGACCTTCAAAATATAATTTCGGTCGCATTACGCTCAGAGGTTGAACAGAAACTGCGTGGCGTCTCTCGAATTGAAGGTTCCGGTCCATCCCAAGGTCTTTGCCGTTTTCTCACCCAAAAACCAAATGGACAGTCTCGTGGCATTCAAAGAGGACTCACCCAACTGAGTGAACGAGCAGAACATAAAATTCTGTTTAGTGGCGTGAAATTTTCTTACTCGAAGCCAGAAACCAAAACGCCCAATGCGAGTAACGTCATACAAATACTCGCCGCTCGATCCAATCAGGGGGTGAGCGTTAATTATATTGGAAATGGGCTTGGCGGGGGAAACGGTGAACTCACCATGGCCCTACGGGAATTAGCGGAGTCCGCCACAAAGAAGGGGTGGATCACAGTGGCTCGTTGGATTGCGCAGTTAAACCGCTGGGATGCCCTACGAACGACAAAAGGACACTTTGAAACCTATTACCAATTTCTGATGAAATCAAAAGCCACCGTTTGGACTTACTTTCAGTTTTTGCATTACAAAGTTTGGAACTTCGATGACGAAGCATTGTTTATCGGAAGCAGCAATTTAACCGATGATTCCTTTGAACGCTTTCATGAAACTGGAGTGATGTGCTTTGATCGAACGCTGATTAAGGAGTGGAACCAAGCACTCGACTTGGATTTACTAAATTCCACTCCTTACGGAGCGGCTAGCTTTACAGCCAGCCCGCCCACAAAATAACTTTTGATTAACGAATAAACGGAGTTAACAACATCGTAGCATATTTAGCGCCACGGACTTCATTGAGAATACCCATTTTGTGGGCCACATCTTCATTGCTCGACATTTTTCCGAAGAGTGGCTCATAAGTAGATGCTTTCCAACCCGTGGCTCTTTCGTAGGCATAATCTCGAAACGTTTCAACGGAGGATTTTGAAGCTCCCGCTATAGTTGTTTCTATAGTCATGAGATCCTTCTTTCCTGCCTTAAGCGATCCGTATATCGCCGAAATTCCTTCTAGCTTTCGATTCGATGCGGAACGGAGGGCCATAAGTTCCCTATGAGTATAGTTGAACTCCGACGCAAAAAGATCCCTTAATTCTCTAGGCTGAGATTCTTTATCTGTCATGAATTTCTTAAGGTCGAAATTAATCTGTTCATTACTGAGTGAACCCACTAACGGCTGTGGCGAGCCATAGGCGCCTTTACCATCAACTCCAAAGTCAACATCATAGAATATTTTTCGAATATTTGCGATGCCCATTGCCGTTTGCTCTTTTCTCGCTTGGAAAATTTCAGGATCGAGTTGCCAAACCAAATTCGTATCCTCTTTCTCGAGAGTATCCCAGGCCCTCACAAGATAATGGGCCGATTGGCTCAAATGAAAATAAGCATTTTCTAAATGTTTTGAACCGTTTCCGGTACCTTCTACCATGCGATAGAGGCCCTCAAAACTCGGTGACATTAGTAACTCATTACGCATGGCACGGGTCATACCACTTATGTAAGGCAGCGCTTCATTACTGGAACTTTGAATTTTCTCAATGAACTTATCTTCAGCAACTCCCATACCGAATTTTTTCGACATTTCCCTTCGAAAGTTAAAATGTCCCTTCCAATCATAGGCACCCATAATTTCGATCGCCGCTAATCGTCGGTGTATTCGCGCCATGGCTGCTAGAAGTTCGCCGTAGCCAACTCCTTTGTAACGTTCATAGGCCGCATAATCATTCCCGTTAAAAGAGTCCGTTCCAAAACGAAGTTTTGTATCATAAACTAAACCAACATTCCGGCCTTCATCAGTTACCCGAAACATTTTATGATTTTCAAACATCGACTCAAGAGTTTTGACGGACTTCCTCAGCTCGCCAGCCACATCTTCCAATAAGAACTCAGTGAACTCAGCTTCGTCAGGTATAGTGGCCTTCACACCTGGTAGTGGCATTGAAAGAAACATCATTTGTGCTTGCAAGTGACTGTCAGGCATAATGATCATCGTCTGCTCTACCAAATTACGAAGGGTCGCAAGCAAGATTTGCTGTGAAACTGGAACATTGTGAACCAGCGGTGTCATTCTCCAAATAATACCCTTCATGGGTAAAAAGGCACGCATTCTGGCCAACACGAATTTTATGTCGTTCGATTTATCATCCTTGTCATATTCTTTGCTATCAAGCTTCTGAACATACTTGGTAAGTACCTTCTCGAATTGAATACCATCACGCACAGAAATGAGTTCATCGCGGAATGCTTTGAATTCAGCTGAGAGTAAATCCTCGCTTGCAATCGATCGACCCGTGTTAACGGTTTTTTTCTTGAGCCCTGCAGCAATCTCATTAATTTCTTTAGCACTCAAATACGTCGATTCAGTAATAACTTCGGGGGCGACGGTGTGTACCTTAGCTGTTTTTTTGTTTTTTCCTTTATTTTCAGCGGCCCAACCGACTTGGGTCAAACAAAGAACAAACACCAGCCAACCATGGCTCAGTAATTTCATAAATCCTCCATTAGGGATTGTTAAAGGGTTGTTTCAATACCCAATCAGGGTAGTTGGACTTTGATTTAGTTGTAAAATAGATTTTATTGACCCATCCCCACTTAAGTCCAGCAGGTGGCAGAAATACTTCACTTAGGCATGACAAAATGCCCTAACTTGTGGCCCCGACACACCGGCCTCAACAATACCCAAGCTCTCGCATCAAAGGGGCGGTGATTTCTTCCACTTTCTCAAATCCACTATATTTATTTATATGATGGACACAGCCAACTTTGGCTATTTGATCGGCGAATTGCTGATTCTGCGTGGTTGGCCACGCCAAATCGCAAAACTGGAATAGTTCTCTTAATTCTTTCTGTGGATTCAACAAGATATCTTCATATTTGATCTCATAGTAACTTTTAAGCGATGGCGCTGTAGCGCGCACTAAGTCGATTGAGTCATTCCAAATATGGGCCGTGCATTCAAGACTATCAGCACCAAATTGCTCAATATAATTTTCCAGCCCCTGAACCCGCGGATAAGGAATGACCTCATTAAATAGAGGATGTTTAATTTTTTTGAGTTGCTCATTGGAAAGCCGGTAGAGCTTCACCAGGGAATTGGCTGCCATTCGGGGATCACGCAAAATATGGATAAACTTAGCATCCGGGAAAATCTCCTGCACCAGCTTCAACTCCGTTTGAAGCAAGGGATACTTCACCACGAATCGCCGATTCGCTCCACCAAAACTACGAATCATTTTCTTTACGTCAGCTTCTATTTGTCCAACACGTCCTTTGGGAAGGTCAGCCATTGTCATCTCTTGCCAAAATAGTGATGAGGGATCGCGCCCCATCCATTTACCCCATAGAGTCAGGGGTTCGGAGGGGCTACCAAAATCCACTTCAATTGAATCCTGAAGAAACCGTTCTCCTTTGACATTCCAACGAAATTTTTTGCGAAGCCACTCAATGGTCTCTAAAGCTTCGGGAAAGGAATTCATCGAATTCGTAACATAGGCGGCCTGCTCATGGGCACACAACAGGTTGTACAGTAAAGTGGTGCCAGAACGAGGCAAGCCCACAATAAAAATCGGCTTTTCAATTTTTATGTGATCAAAACCGGTCGAAAACTTAGTCGACTCTACCCACTTGAAAAATCGGTCCTCAACAATGGAGACTGGTAAAGGAATAAAAAATTGATTCTCGAATTTCTTGCGAAAGAGAAGCTTTGACCACCAGTTTTGATATTGCACTTGATTTGCCATGTTAATTGAAAAGCTAAACATATTCACTCGACTTAGGAAAGAAAAATAAATACGCTTTTTCTGATGGCTTTTAGATCCCATGTGATCACTTCACCAAAAGGGGGACGCTGTGCTTGATTTTTCACGGATAGAAAGAATCAATGCTGAATTCCGAGAGACTCAAAAAAACACTCAAGATCCTATTCCTGACTCGGTTGAGCACTTGACGACAGAGCAACGCGAAGCCTGGAGATCTATTCTTTCATCAGCGGCTTCAGCCGAGGGCGAAGAAGAACACATGGTTCGTCCACTCGTCGATTTTTTTGCCTTCGCACCTGCGATTTCTGCCTACGTCAATCTCCACGCAGCAGATGAACTACGACATGCCAAACAAATTAAAACTTATTTATACGAGACCTTTGGATATGTTAAAACGCAAAAAACACTGAGTGATCGGATTATCTACGATCAAATCTTTGCCCGACTGCACAACCTCATTCTGAAACGGCCTTTGCCGTTTATAGCAACCTTGCTGTTTTACGAAATCTTCGCTGAGGATTTTTATGCTCAATTACGTAGTAAAGCAGAAACTATGAATCTACCCCAGCTTACCTGCTATTTGCGGGGCATCCAAAAGGATGAACTTCGACACCGTGCCGGGGTTAAGTGGCTCTTTTCCTATTGGGGCCAATCGAACCTTCCAGTTTATAAGAGCGATGTTTTTTGGATGAACCTAATGATTTTCATTGTAAAAATGGACATCAGTGCGAGCTGGTGGGCATTCTGGAACCGACGGCTCCGCCGCAGCCTCAAAACTCTTGATATTCAACCCGATTATTTCTCTGAAAAAGCGTCTGCTTATTCTCGCATTGCAGAACAAGAAATTGCCGTCTTAAGACAATAGATACAGCAAATCGAATGAATAAAGATCAACAGAAGCATCCCATCAGCATTCATACCGATCTGAGATTAGGGCATCCCCCAATTGGAATTTCCGCTTTTATCCATCGACATCAACCCGATCTCGAAGTGGAAATGAACGAGGTTCATGCGCGTTGTTCGGAGTTCCTCCAATCATTTCACATTCCCCATTTACGGAATTCTGAGCAAGAGTCTGAAAAAAATCGGGGACGCCTTGATGATGTTCTCGTCCATAAACTGAATCAATATGGTTTTCTGAGTCTCTGGATTCCGAGATTTTTGGGAGGAAGGGGTTACCACCCCCTCACCATGAATATTTTCAATGAACTGATCGGATCCTATTGCCTAGGCACGGCCAATATTGTGGGAGCTCATTATGTTGGACTTACACTATTAACCCTCTCGCAAAATTTTAAAATTTTACGAACTCTTGGCCAAGAAATTAGCGCAGGTGAACGGAGCGGAACGCCCTGCCTAATTTCTGCCGCAATCACTGAACCCACGGCAGGAAGTGATAAAGAGGATTTTTCACTACTCAAAAAATCCAAAGCCGGAAGCTGGGCTCACGCTGAGCGCGATGGCTATCTTCTCAATGGTTCGAAGATTTTCATCTCCAACGCCAGTTGGGCCAAATATCATGTGGTTGTCACCACTGAAACGCCTGAAACCCCAGAACGTGGCGCCGTTTTACTTGTTGTACCCAACGCCACTCCCGGCCTTACCGTGGGTCCCGCGGAAAAAAAATTGGGACAACACGCTTGCCCCGCAAGCATGCTCTACTTTCACCACTGTTTGATCAGGCCAGAGTGGGTCGCATTAGCACCCAAAACGATGAACAATCCGAAGAACTACCAGGCCTATTCAAAAATGATCAACAGCAGCGTTTTGGCCCTAACCCGATCTGGAGTGGCCATGCTGAGTGTTGCTTCCTGTGCCGCGAGCCTGCGAACGGCTAGTCAACATTTACAGGACATTGAGTCTCAACATGCACTTTGCCAAACCCAACAAGCCCAAATGGGTATCTTAGCTAGTCACTATTGGACCGTCAAAGATTTGGCCTGGAACTCCTCCTTGGCCAGCTTGGAGACCGGCCCCTTTCGCGACCTTATGAGACCCACGACCTATCTTTTTTTGAAAAAATGCCCACAATGGATTTTAGACTTCATTGGAAAGGGGCTCGCGCGATCCAGTATTCAATCAAAACTCTGCGACATAAACCTCAGCAAATACTCTTTCAAAAATGCCGAGAGCTCTCTGGCGCTCTCGTCGTCAGCCAAACTCATGGGTTCAAACTTGGCCATGGAGAGCGCCCAACTTGCACTGAAGCTTATCGGTGCTGCCTGCTTTGGGACCAACAGTTTTGATTTATTCAAAATTATCAGAGACTCCAAACTTCTTCAGATCTACGAGGGGACCAATCAGCTGAACGCGCTTCACGCCTTCAGTGGCCTTGGCCACTTCCAAACACCACTTTTTGAAGATCCTTGGGTGGAGGATTCCAATGCTTGATCAAGAACTCTCCAAAATCCTGCGGTCCGGCCATAAAGAAAATGATCATCGTCATCGTGACTCTTGGAATCAAGCCCTTCAAAAACAGCTTTCGGATTTGGGTTATGCCAGTTTGCATCCACTCAATACCGATAGTTTTGTCTCAACGGAGGAGTGGCTAGGGAGCTTAAAATGTTTGGCCGCATCGAGTCCTTTAGTGGCCCTCAACTTCCTTAATAATTCAACGGTCCATTTATTGGTGTCAGTCAGTGACGATCACCGATTCACCTATCAGAACACGGCTCTCTCAGGTGGCTTTTATGATTCCACGGATAAGCAAATAAATTTTGTTCATGGACAAGACCCCTCCTATGTTTTGTCATGGCGATGGAGTGAACAAAAAGCACAAATAGAAATCGCTTCCCTAGAAACTTCAGCCACCCCCCTCCATGGAGTCAGCTTTGGGTATTGTTACCAGCGAAGCTTAGCTCAAATGACCAAGCCCAACCTCATTGAAAAGGCCCTCCCTCAGGATTTTGCTAATAGGGCAATACAGTTTTACGTAATGGGCATAAACACCATTATTCTCCAAACGCTACACGAGGCATTGCGACTGGGAGTGAGTTATAGTTTTGAACGAATTCAGGGAGGACGGCC
>JBILOD010000136.1:0-8640 GCA_044374645.1 Pseudobdellovibrionaceae bacterium
CAAAACTTTGACTGTCTTATTTAGAAAGTAACCGTTCTTTGAGCGGAAGATATACTTCGGCTTATCAAAGTCGGGCTCAATCATTTTTCGCAGTCGTTTAATGGTCACATAAATCTTGTTGTCGTGCACGGATGGATCGTAGGGCTGTCTCCAGATCTCTTCGACAAGAGTCTCTTTTGAAAAGATTTGGCCCGGATTCAATAAAAACAGCTTGAGCAAATCAAGAAGGATGAATTGGTTTTTAAAATCAACCCGCCCGATCTTATTTTCAATCACAGTGTGATGTTCACTATCAAAAATAAGGTCGTACTCCTGACTCTCATTAACCCCAATATTGCTGAGAAGTTCTTTAAGATTGCGATGCACATAGCGCATATTCTCAGGGTCAATTGATTTGAGCGCGAGTTGTAGGTAGGTCTTAGCCAGGTTTTTATCACCCAATTCAAGGTAGGTAAGGCCTAATTCATACAAAATATTAATGTAATACAAGAGGCTCTTCGACATCTTTAATACTTCGTAGCAAGACCAGAAAATCACCAAAGCTTCGTCGTATTTTTTAAGGCTGCGGAAGATCTTACCGTTGACGATTTGGGCCGACATTTTCAAATCAGGCAATTCAATCACCTGAAAGAAGACCTGAAGGTTGTAAATCTCTCGTAGGGCATCAGTGGGGCGGCCCAGCATATTGTAGCAAATGGCCAAACCACAAATGGCGTAGCACATATCAAGTTTATTGTCTGTTGCTAGTGCAATCGAAAGAGACTTCTGCAGATACTCGAGCGCGGTTTCATGCTGAAGTTTGTAAGAGGCGCAAAGAGCCAGAGTGTAGTAGGTCTTTGCGTTGAGTTCGAAGCCTTCTTTCAAAACCAAATCTTGAAGAACCTCTTTGGTCGAGTTGATTTCGTCGAAATCTTCGCGTTCAGCGAACATTCTTAATAATAGATTTTGGCATTTAAGATATTCACTGAAATCGCGTTTAGAGAAAAAATAAGCTGCCGCGTCTTTGAGCTGAGGAATTGCTAAATGGAAATCACCTCGATCAAAATAAAGCTTTCCAATCTCAAAGGTGTGTTGGGTCTGACTCATGTTTCCTCACGCAAGCATTCACTTTTTACAGAATCTTACTTAAAGGTCAATGAATTCCCAAAAATTAAGCAAGGCTGCAATCAAAACATTGAAGCATCGAAACCAAATAAAAAACAATTGAAGAGATGCACAAAAGATGCAGAAATTGTTTGTTGCTGTGTGGCAGCCTGCTGGAGTGAAGAAGACTGGGAGCCTCTTTGGAATGAGGCTCCCGCACTGAATTGAATTAGTTAATGAGTGGCGTGCACAGATTGGCCTGTGTACTGTGCCTTTAAACCACTATCTGCCGTCGCGCGACTTTTGAATACTTCTTTAGCATTCTTAATGTCGAGCGCATTCACTAAAACTTGGTCAACATGATCCACCAAAATCACTTTTAAATCTTTAAGGATCTCTTTTGGAATATCCTTCAGATCTTTTTCGTTCTCTTTAGGGCAGATAATGACCTTAATACCGCCACGGTGGGCAGCAAGGACCTTCTCTTTAAGTCCACCGATCGCCCAAACTTTGCCGCGCAGTGAGATTTCTCCCGTCATAGCGACTGTGCGTTTCACCGGAATTTTGGTGATAGCCGACACAATACTTGTGGTTAAGGCAATACCCGCAGAAGGACCATCTTTAGGTACGGCCCCTTCGGGTAAGTGAATATGCACGTCGATATTTTGAAAGTATTCTTTATCTAGACCAAACAACGGACCACGTGACCTCACATAGCTCATTGCAGCAGTACAAGATTCTTTCATTACATCACCCAATTGACCAGTGATGGTGAACTTACCGCGCCCAGGCACTACGCTCACTTCAACAGCGAGCAGATCGCCGCCCACTTCAGTCCAAGCCATACCATTCGTTAGGCCGATTTCGTTCTTTTCTTCGATCATGCCGAATTTGTATTTATGCGGGCCAAGGAGTTCGACGAGCTTTTTCGGGGTTACAACGTATTTCTGAACACTAGGTGCCGCGCCTTTTTTACCTTTTTTGCCTTCAGCTTCCATATCGCCTTTGATGATGTCACGGGCGACCTTGCGGCTGACGTTGGCAAATTGACGTTCCAAGTTACGAACGCCCGCTTCACGAGTGTAGTATCGGATCACATTCTTGATGGTTTGATCTTGCAATTCCACCTTGCGGTCCTTCAAGCCATGAGCCTCAATCTGCTTGGGAACTAAATAGTTTTTAGCGATATGGAACTTCTCGTTTTCGGTATAGCCTTCGAGACTGATGATCTCCATACGATCAAGCAAAGGACGCGGAACAGTGTGGAGAGTGTTCGCCGTCGCAATAAACATGACCTTTGAGAGGTCGTAATCCAATTCGAGGTAGTGATCTTGGAAGGTATGGTTCTGCTCTGGATCGAGCACTTCCAGCATGGCCGATGCGGGGTCACCACGGAAGTCCGAGGCCATTTTGTCGATTTCGTCGAGCAAAACGAGAGGATTTCCACGATCCACTTTGCGAAGAGCCTGTAGGATTTTACCTGGCATCGCACCGACATAGGTTTTTCTATGACCACGAATCTCAGCCTCATCGCGAACGCCACCCAGGGAGATACGTGCGAATGGACGATTTAAAGCTTGCGCAATGGATCGTGCCAAAGAGGTTTTACCAACCCCAGGAGGCCCAACAAGACACAAGATCGGCCCTTTCATGTTTTTGGAGAGAGCAAGTACGGACAGAAATTCGGTGATACGCTCTTTTACTTTTTCAAGACCCCAATGATCATGATCGAGGATCTTTTCGGCCTCCCGCACGTCATGGCGATCTTCAGAGTATTCATACCAGGGCAAGGAGAGCACCCAGTCGATGTAGTTTCTCACCACAGTGGCTTCGGCACTCATAGGGGACATCATTTTGAGTTTTTTGATCTCTTTAGCGACCTTGTCCTTAGCCTCTTTACTCATTTTTTTAGCTTTGGCTTTTTCTTCGAGTTCCTGGAGCTCAGCCTGGTAGTCGTCTTTTTCGCCAAGCTCTTTTTGAATGGCTTGCATTTGCTCATTCAAATAATATTCCTTTTGCGACTTCTCCATCTGCTTTTTCACACGGCTGCGGATCTTACGCTCGACTTCGAGGATTTCGATCTCTCCCGTCATCAGATTGAGAAGGTGTTCGAGGCGCTTCGAAGGATCAAAAATTTCGAGAACTTTTTGTTTCTCTTCGATCTTCAGATTCAGTTGAGCCACTATAATGTCAGCCAGTTCGCCTTCATTCTCGATGGTTGAAACTCGCATGAGAATTTCAGGTGGGATACGTTTATTCAACTTCACATATGTTTCAAAGGTGGCCTTCACTGAGCGAACCAACGCTTGGGCTTCTAATCGGCTGCCGGTGATTTCTTCGATGGGATCAATCTCGACACGAAAGAAGGGGTCCGTCGCCTGGTAGGATTTGATCATGACGCGCTTTTTACCTTCCACCAGAACTTTTACGGTGCCATCGGGAAGACGGAGTAGCTGAATGATCGTTCCAATTGTTCCGATATCGTAGATATCTTTAGGATCGGGGTTATTTGTTTTTGCGTCTCTCTGGGCAGCCAAAACAATATCTGTTTGTTTGCTCATCGCATCTTCGAGGGCGCTGATGCTTTTTTCCCTGCCCACAAATAAAGGCATCATCATGTGCGGGAAAATGATGAGATCTCTTAGAGGTAAGAGAGGGAGTGAATTCGTCTTTTTGCTGGTTTCGCTCATAGATACTCCTTGGCGCATGTTTGAAGTATGCGTTCTCTTTGACCATTGTCTAAGAAAAAAAGCCAAAAAGTAACAAAAACTTTTTGGCTTTTTTGTCGAGTCTATAGTGCGAACTTAACGAAACTACATAAACTGTGTTTTTAGGAAGCGCTTTCGCTCTCATCCTTTTTTATTTGTTCTTCAGGACTGCGAAGTGTGATCTTCGGAGGTGCTCCAGAATTGATCACATTTTCATCAATAACGCATTCCTTGACGTTAGGCTTGGAAGGAATATCGTACATGATGTCAAGCATGGCTTGTTCGAGGACGCCTCGAAGACCACGTGCTCCTGTTTTACGACGAAGGGCTTGTTGAGCAACGGCTCGTAGAGCGCCTTCGGTAAACTTCAAATCAACACCTTCGTAACTAAACAAGCGTTGGTATTGTTTTGCAATGGCATTTTTCGGACGCGACAAGATATCGATCAACGCATCTTCTTCGAGCGGGTCAAGAACCGACAAGACGGGAAGACGACCGATAAATTCGGGAATAAGACCAAATTTTGATAAATCGTCCGGTTCCAACTTACGGAGGATGTTTTCCTTCGCATGTTCCTTTTCATTTTGGGTGCGGATATCGGCGGCGATCCCCATGGTTTTGTTAGAGATACGCTGCTCGATGATTTTATCTAAGCCGACAAAAGCTCCACCGCAGATAAACAGAATGTTCGAAGTATCGACTTGGATAAATTCCTGCTGGGGATGCTTTCTTCCACCTTTAGGAGGAAGATTGGCCACAGTGCCCTCAAGAATTTTTAATAGGGCTTGTTGCACACCTTCGCCGCTCACGTCACGAGTGATGGAAGGGTTTTCAGATTTACGTGAAATCTTATCGATTTCGTCGATATAAATCACGCCTCGTTTTGCTTTTTCAACATCGTAGTCCGCCGCTTGGAGAAGGTTGAGAACGACGTTTTCGACGTCTTCACCCACATAGCCAGCCTCAGTGAGGGTGGTGGCGTCCGCCATCGCAAAAGGCACGTTAAGGATTTTTGCAATAGTTTGTGCAAGCAAAGTCTTTCCAGAACCGGTGGGGCCAATCAAAAGGATGTTGCTCTTTTGGAGTTCAACATCTTCTTTTTTGGTTTTACCGACACTGTTGATACGCTTGTAATGGTTATGAACTGCTACGGCGAGGGCCTTTTTGGCATAATCTTGCCCGATCACATAATCATCGAGATAATGCTTGATCTCAGATGGTTTGGGGACGCGAAGTCCACCTTTTGTGTTATCTTCGCGGTCTTTTTCTTCGATGATGATGTCATTACACAGGTCAATACACTCGTCACAAATGTAAACACCGGGGCCGGCGATGAGCTTTTTGACTTCGCGTTGGCTCTTGCCGCAAAAGCTGCAACGGAGAGTTCCGAAGGTTTCGTTACGGTTCATGGGTTACCTCTCTTGCTCGCTTTTCTGAACTCAACAACATGGTCGACGAGACCAAACTCTTTGGCTTCCTCGGCGGTCATAAAATTATCGCGGTCCATGGCCTTTGTTAAGAAATCAAAGGATTTTTGTGTGTGAGTTTCATAAATACGGGTCATTTTTTCTTTGGTACGAATCATTTCGCGTGCCTGAATTTCAATGTCACTGGCTTGGCCACTCAACCCGCCTTGGATCAAAGGTTGGTGAATCATGACACGAGAGTTTGGCATGATGTAGCGCTTACCTTGAGTGCCTGCGGCAAGGAGCAATGAGCCCATGCTCGCGGCCATTCCGATGCAATAAGTAGCAACGTCACACTTCACGAACTGCATGAGGTCATAAATACCGAGGCCGGCACTGACACTTCCACCCGGAGAATTGATATAAAGGTGGATGTCTTTTTCTGGATTATCCACTTCAAGAAACAAAATTTGAGCCATAATGCTATTTGCCACTTCGTCAGTGACAGCGCTTCCGAGGATAATAATGCGATCCTTTAGGAGACGCGAGTAAATATCGTAGCTTCTTTCACCACGAGCAGTTTGTTCGATGACGTATGGAATGAGTGCCACTGAAGCTCCCTTGTTGTGTGCAATCGTTACGTTGAGGCGAGTTAAACGGCGCCCACCGTTATAGTGTGACTGAATCAATCACACTGCAAGCTCCTCATCGGTTTTTATATCAAAGACTTTAGAAAACAAATGGAATTTACCTCGCCCATTTGGAGATTCTGTCGGTAGGTTGGGGAGATTGGAGGCGGTAAGCCTTGCTGCTTTGCCCCGATTTGCTCTGTTTTTAGGAAGTAATGGCCCTTGGTCTTGCCTTTTTGAGAGTTCCATTCTTAATTCTCTCTTTGAAATTGGGTGTATTTGATCTACAAAACCATGGTGGCTGCGGTTAGTGATGACGATATGCAGCACCTGGAGAAAAGGAAAGCCGACTATGAAACTTGAAATCCAACAGGGTTTGAAGCCCTTTGCTGAAGCGACAACACTTGTGTTGTTTGTGTCACAACCAAAGTCCGATGGAAAGGAGGCCCATAAAACTCCTCTCTGTCATAACTTGCCTGCCGAACTTAAGAAGCTTTTCACCGAAGCAGTAACTGAAAAGACAGTTACTGGTGGGGCTGCTGAATTTGTTTTTTTCCGCAATCATAGTCATCTTGGTTATAAACATGTCCTATTTGCTGGAGTAGGAGCGTGGGATGGAGAAGACCATGAAACGCTCCGTTCAGTGGGTGGGTCACTTGAGGGAGTCTTGGGCGCCCATAAGGTGACTGGAGCTGTTTTGGATTTGAGTACGATGAATAAAGCATTATCGGCTCCACTGTTGCAAGCGTTGGCAGAAGGGCTTGGATTAGCAGCCTACCGTTTTGATGAGTTAATGACGGCTAAAAAAGATAAGCCAAAAGAAATAAAAGTTGCATTGGCGCTGCCTCATTTGACAAAAGCTCACAATGACGCCTTTGAAAATGCTCAAATTTTGATTGAATCCGTGTCGTTCTCGCGTCGCCTTGGCGATATGCCAGGGAATTTAATGACTCCTACCATTTTGGCGGAGGAAACTAAAAAAGCGGCTAAGGGCACAAAGATTAAAGTTACAATTTGGGACAAAGCACGCATAAAAAAAGAGCGCATGGGTGGATTGCTTTGTGTGGCTCAAGGAAGCGAAGAAGAGCCGCGCTTCATTATCATGGAATACAAGGGTGGAAAGGCGAATCAAAAACCAGTAGCCTTTGTTGGTAAAGGCCTCACTTTTGATACTGGCGGTATCAGTATTAAACCCGGCGCAGGCATGGAAGAGATGAAGTACGATATGTGCGGTGGTGCCAATGTGATCGGCGCAATTTTGGCGATCGCAAAAATGAAACTCAAAGTGAATGTGGTGGCATTTGTACCTTCCACCGAAAATATGTGCAGTGGCAGTGCTATAAAACCAGGTGATATCGTGCGGGCCCGCAATGGTAAAACCTACGAGGTTAACAATACAGATGCTGAGGGACGTTTGATCCTTTCCGATGCCTTGACGGTTGCCTCTGAAATGAAACCACAAGTCATTGTTGATGCGGCAACGCTCACGGGAGCGATGGTGATTGCCCTTGGGAACACTCACACTGGGTATTTCACGAAAGATGCAGAGCTGAAAGCTCAAATCGAAGAAGCTGCAAAAGCTTCGGGTGAATGGGTTTGGCAGATGCCACTTTGTGATTTCCACACGAAAGATATGAAGGGAACCTTTGCGGACCTTTCTAACTTGGCAGCAGGCCGAGGTGCTGGCAGTGCCACAGCGGCGGCCTTCTTGGAGCAGTTCGTAGAAAAAGGAATCCCATGGGCGCATTTTGATATTGCTGGAACTGGTTGGGCGACGGGTTCTCGTTTGACTTACACTCCTAAAAAAGGCGCGAGTGGGGTGATGATTCGTACCTTTGTTGAGTTGGCTAAACAATACGTATAGTTTTTTACATTTACTTAAGTCTGTCGGAGGCTCACCGGAAGGTGGGCCTTTTTTTTCAGGTTTCAACTCTCTAATGATTGAAATGATATAATCCGTAACGAAAAATTCTGTGCATACCGGACTTGATCTTTTGCCTTGAGCGGGGCAGAGATAGTATTTCCAAGCTGGGACTATGTTAGTACTGCCAGCTGGGGTTTTGAGTACGCCTTCATCGTTAAGTGTGATGATAAATCCCTCTTTGAGCTTGTAATTTACTATAGCTTCTTGAATGTATCTGGGTTCTTCATGATAGAGATTAAAATATTCTTCTATTAGACTATCCAAAATAGCAGTGGATGAAAACTCTGAAAAAAATGGATCTTCGAAGTAAATATAAAGAAATTTTTCAGTAAGTGAGGAAGTTTCTTGGATAGCAATTGTTGTTTTGCCGCAACGTCGGACGCCAATAATGGCATTGGCCATGTCTTTGGCAAAACTCAGTGGAAAATTTCTTTTGATGGAGGATTTATTTTCAGAGCGAGCAAAATCCTGCCAAGATTTGATTATTTTTTATGTCTCAAGTTTTTTACCCATGATTAATATTGTCGGTTATAACCTATAACATCAATGCATTTGATTTGGTTATAACCGACAAAGATGTAAGTAGCTGAAAGCACTATATTCTTTAGCCAAATAGATCGCTGAATTGAAAGCGTTCGTTGCAGAGAAGCTGACTTTCACCGAATTTTTGGCCAAGGCCTTCTTGCCCAAAAAAGAACTCTGGCGAACCCACAGGTTCTGGCATGGAAATGTTCTTGGGTTTTACCTTAAGGTGGCCTGGCACTGATTGGAAATGTTAGGTTGAGCCGCTTCAATGATTTTCCTGCGATCTTCTTCGCCCCAAGGGTTTAAAGCCTTTTTCCAAATAGCTGCCCGAGGATGGTCTTTCCACGGAGTGGAGTCTAAGAAGG
>JBILOD010000137.1:0-8604 GCA_044374645.1 Pseudobdellovibrionaceae bacterium
AAGAATGACCCCCTCGTCCGTGCGTCCCATCTCTGCCACCTTGTTTCCACGATGATCACTAATAAATGAATGTCCGTAAAAAGTCTGTTCCCCTTCTTTACCGATACGATTGGCCGCAATCACTGGGACTACGTTTGAAACCGCATGTCCAATCATAGCTCGTTGCCATAAATCCTTTGTATCAAGATCGGGAGTTTCTGGTTCACTGCCAATGGCCGTTGGATAGAATAGTAAATCAGCCCCCTGCAACATCATGGCGCGGGCGCATTCGGGATACCATTGATCCCAGCAGATACCCACTCCCAGGTTTCCAAAAGAGGTGTTCCAAACTTTGAAACCTGTATTTCCGGGACGAAAGTAAAATTTCTCTTCATAACCAGGACCATCCGGGATGTGACTCTTACGATAGAGACCCATAACATCGCCAAGTTCGCTCACCATAGCTAAACTGTTATAGTAATGAGGACCATCCTTTTCAAAAAACGAAACTGGAATCGCCACTTTCAGCTCTTTAGCTAGAGATTGAAAATGCCGAATGGTCGAGTGATTTTCAAAAGGTTGTGCCCAGTCAAAAAAATCATCCTTTTCTTCGCGGCAAAAATAAGGACCTTCAAACAACTCTGGAAGCAAAACAATATTCGCCCCCATGTTGGCTGCCTCACGCACATAGTGGGTCATCTTTTCAATGTTTTCCTGCAAGTGTTCACTGATCTTTGCTTGAACGGCGGCGACTTTTACTTCCTTCGGGATCTTTGTTTTCATCATCACTTCCTCAATTCTTACCTTTTATGAAACAATAAATAAATTGACCTTGAATCTCTGAATTAAAAGATTTCAAACTACCAAGCTGGTTCCTGTTGAGTAATGCAATGAAATGCGCCACCACCTGAGAGAATGGCAAAAGCCGAACAGCCAACAACCTGTTTTTCAGGAAAAAGCTTGGCAATGGATGCCACGGCCTCACCATCATAGAGAGAACCATAAGTTGGCACGACTACACTGGCATTACCGATATAGAAATTGACATAACTGGCCGGCATTAACTCTCCCTCTTCATCCAAAATAACGCCTGGAGATGGGATTCTGATAACCTCAAGCTTGCGTCCACTGGCATCAACTTGCTCCGCCAACTCGTTCGCGATTTGTTCTAAAATGGCCGCATTGGGATCTTGTGGGTCCATGGCCTTCATGCAAACCACCTTGCCCGGCGCTACGAAACGCGCGATTGTATCGATATGACCATCGGTATGATCATTAATAAGCCCCTCTTTAACCCAGAGGACTTTGTGCAGCCCCAGAGAGTTTTTCAAAACCTCTTCAATCTCTGCCCGACTCAAATCTGGGTTTCGATTGGGATTCAGTAGGCACTGTTCTGAAGTTAGACCCGTACCATCTCCATCCACTTCAATCGAACCTCCTTCAAGCACAAAATCAAAATTTTGCCTTTGCTTACCAGAAGCCTCCGCCACCCGCGCTGCCACTTCGGTATCGTGGGGTAGCGCGTATTTTCCACCCCAACCATTGAACCTGAACGTCGACGCCACAAGCTCAGCTTGGGCGCTCAATGGATTGGTTCGAAAAACAAAAATAGGCGCCGTGTCTCGCAACCAGATGTCCCCAAAGGGTAGCTCGTGAAAGCGAACAGGCAGACCAGCCAGTCGAACTTGCGCTAGCGCCTTCTGCTCTTGGGACGGGACAAGAATTTCCAAAAACTCTCCCCGAGCGACACCGGTGACTGGATCGATAGAGGCAATGGCGCGACACAATTCGACGAATTCATACTGCGCCGGTTCAAGATTATCCTCCCACAATTCAGCATGAGATGGCCAGGCCATCCAAACAGCTCGATGTTTGGACCATTCTGCGGGTTGGATAAACTCTGGCACAGGCATCTTATTCTCCTCAGACACAATAGTCGTTAAAACACGTCAATGATTGAGGTAAGTACCTATGTAAAATCATAGAATTAATCAATGTATTTTTACAGATAGACTTCCTAGGATGTGGATTGTAACCACAGCGTAGACCGCGTACTTTAGTGATCAAATAGAATCTGGCAACCTCCGAAGGCAGGAGGTGTTTGTGAATGAAACACGATTTTAATAAAAACTGTTAATGCTGCAAGAGGAACTTAGAAGCCGAGGAGCTAAACGGTGGCCCATCGAGGTGCAACAGCGCTGCGCTCAAATGCTGACAGGAGGTCTCGTACCCGGTCCAGAACTGGCTCGGACCATGAAGGTTGGAATTCAGACCATTTATGCCTGGAAAAGGAAATATGGACAAAGCGGGTTTAAAGCACTCCATGTGGTTTCATCGAATCGTACTCTTGGCATGGAATCCATTTCGCCAACGATTATGGTAAATGGTTTCGAGGTTCAGCTGAAAAAAGCATCGTGAAGATTCCATTCAAAAACTCATACCCGCGGCGGTATCAGGAACTCTCGAAGTGCCGGTGGGCCGTCTGCGCAAATGAAATTGGGGCCCGAGTACCTAAATCCCTTCACCTGTGGTGATCAATTATTACGGGGAGCTGCTGAACCTTTGCGCCGCATGTTGCTAATCTTGGTAGATTGAGGGGAATCCTACGGTCAGGCTATTACCATGTGAATCATAGCCAACTATTTAGGCGCATTCGGTAAATCTTCGATCGATTTGTTTTCCAAATACTCTGTATTTTCAAATGCTAATTTTCCCCAAATAGTGACTTCAATCACTTCTCCTACAGGCATCGAAAGAAGGCCTGGCGTTTTTTTGCCGAGATAGTCACTCTCAGCTTTTAAGGATGAAAAAACATAGAGAAAGAGGCCTCGCAAATCAGACAGAGGAAAGGTTCCACTGAATTTATTTAATGACTCATCCGGTTCGCTTGCTAGCATGGATCTTTCGTTTCGTTCTAGAGTAAATAGAAAATCTCCAATGGTGTAAAGTGCGCGATCTTTGATGTCATCCATCTTAATTTTATACAAGTGGTCGCCAAATCTCTGGAACAAAAGATTGCCTTTCGAACCACCAAAATTTCGACGGTACATAATTTCCTGTTTCATTCTTCCAGGCAATTTTTTAAACCAAAGGAAAGTGTGTTTAGGTCCAAGAGAGGGATCAACCCATCCTTCGCTGAGGGGTTGGCCATAAAGTATATTGATGGCCTCAGGAATCGAAGGACTGGTCATTCCTTTCTGTTCATAGCTACTGAGAAAGTTCTTGGCACCCCCACTCTTTAGATCCTCGGGCGATTTATGGCGGAGCATATAGAGTTCAATATTCTGTGGCTGAACGATCTTGTCTGTAAGTTGATATATTTTATCATCAATGGTCTTCAACACTTCTTTAAATTGTTCCAGAGGCAGAAGGCGGCCTTGAGCGTTGTAGAGACTATTGACATATTCAGGAAGATCTCGGATCTGTGAATTCTCATCTTGAAAAATAGGAGCCAAATGGTTGCTGTTTATTTCGGCCCAACGGCCAAGGCGATCAATGGCCTGCTGGGGTGTTTTTGGTCTGAGTCCTTTGTCATAGAAATTTTCGAGGACGGTAGAGCAGGCCTTGGTAGCAGCTAAAGGCATCTGGGGGACATGGACAAGGACCATTGAAAGAATTAAAGCCGGTACGAATCGGAGAATTCGCTTTTGTAAAAAATGAAGTAGACTTTGATAGAGCTTGTTCTTTTTATTCATAAAGGTCCCTTTCAAGATTCAGGCAAAATTGATAGTTAAGGCGGAACTCTGCATAGCTTTTAGCCGAAGGACCCAATTTTGGCCTCTTTGGAGGTTTTTTAGGTTCCCTAGCGCTATTCCGTCATAATCCATTATCACTGCAAAAAATGGTCTCGACTTTTTAGTTTAAGATTCCTACTGATTCTCCCGGAACGACCTCTACAATTGTTATTTGATGGAAAATCTATTGGGTTCTGAGAATAATCTTATAGAAAAGGCGATCTAGGCTCTTTTTTGCTAACAGGTAGAACGAATAGGAAAATCAAAGCGCAAATGGTTCCATCAGTTCCAGCCAAAAGCCTGCCAAAAATGAGCTTTCGATTGGCCCGAATCGAATATTTTCAGGAATTTGCTGATAAACAAGGATTATGTTTCAGCGGACGGGAGTGAAAAGAGGCTGTTCAATCTGACCAAGCGCCTAATGATTCAGTTTTTTATAGTGACAAGCGCGGCGGCACCATGGAGCTCAGTCCAAGCACATATCTCATGGGTCAAGTCATTAAAACCAACGCCGAATGGAATTGAATTTCAACAAGAACGATCCCATTGGCTCAATGAGATGAATCGGGCCCATTCAAATGGCAATTCGAAAGGAATGGCCTACTCAATGTTTAGACTCGCCGAATTAGAGCCAAAACGCTACTCAATTGAACGAATTGATGAAAAGCTCATTCACGATACTATCCAGCTTTTAGAAGCCACGTCCTTTCAAAATGATTTTGAGTCTCAGAAATCGGTGACAAAGCAGTACACAAGGGTTTTAAATTTTCTAGGTTTGCATCATCCCTTTCAGATTGAAATCTACAGGCCGACTCTTTCAAAGAATGAATTTTCTGAAAATTACAGAAAGCCAATGCAAAATGAATTTTGCGCAAAAAAGAACAGCATGTTTTCGAAGTGCTTTCAGTATAAAAGTAAAACTTGCACTAAGGTCTTTGATGATTTCTATCAGAAATGTTTATCACGAGTTGTTCCACAAAAAGCAATTCCATACTACCTCAATGAAGAACCTATCTTAAAAAAGCTGGCCGGCTGTGTGGGCGACGAATATTTTGCTTCAAAATCGATAAAGTTTAAAAAAGGAATTTCGGAATGCGAAACTCGTTCGAATTGGCAATAATTTTCCTATTGAGTCTACCAAATGCAAGCCTATTTGCGTTTCCATCAGTGGGATCGGCGCCTGAACGCCAAAGAACGAGTTGTGAAGAGAACATCGAACAAACTGATCTAAAGGCGAAAGCACTCCTGCGTGCCTACAGTTGTCGTGCCACCGGAAATTTACAGGATTGTGGAGCTCAAATGGGCCTTGGAGCTGCCGGTGCGGCACTATTGGGTACGACCCACGCGGCCAAAATTGCATCAAAGCTCTATAAACAAAGAAATCCTCAGATGTTTGCCTGTAAAAAATCGGCCATCAACAAAAGTTTTATGTACACATGGATATTGCCTATGGCAAATGCAAATGCCAGCGACATTGTAAGTGCTTGTATTCCACAATTTTCGATCGATAAAGCCAAGCTCGAAGCGAGCCATGAAGAGGCCCTCAATGCTGTACATGAAGAAATAAAAAATATTGAGCAACGGATTAAAGAAATACCGACCAAACCAATGAATAGCGCTGAACTTGATACAGCACAACGTGAATTAAATTCTACCTGCCTTATTGAACGCGACAAAGCTGTAACAATCCAAAAATCACTAAACGGCCGAATTGGCGATTATAACCGCACAATACAAGAAGCACATAAATAGGAAGAGCTTAGATCTGATTTGGATGAATTGAAGAAAACCAATGCAGTACTGAAGGAAATGATCGAACCACTAAAACTTATCGAAAACACCACAGACTTGAAGGGAGCCGCTCTCACCCTCGACGAAATATTTACGAATGCGGAAGGCATAGGTGCTGATGGCCAGCCGATACGATTTGTGGCCCATGATATTGCAACGTCGACGCCCACTGAAACAATCTTGAAAGAAAGTACTGGTTTTGAAAAATCGATGGAAAAAAGCCGATCAATGATAAAAGCAAAAGCAGGAAATCCACGAGCTCTGCTTTTTAAAAGTATAACCCTGATGGCCTTAACCGGAACCAGTTTTGCCCCTCAGGCCGCTGAGGCCTTCGAAGTCGGAAATAGGGTTGACCCCTTCCAATTAGCTTTAACAGCTGTGGAAGACCTATATGATTCTCGCTGTAAGAATGACTCCAATGATATTTTTCTAAGAGATCCTGATCACAATTGTTCATTGGATTTCTCTATGTCTGATAGGAATACGCGGCTCCTTGAGTACAATCCAGACCATTTGGCCAATCTCCTATCAACGCATCCAGAAGTTTGTGAATTCATTTAGTCGAACTTTAAAAAGTATTTCGGTGTAACCCAATCCACCTGCCAAGGCTCTACGATCAGTCTCACTTTAGCAAGTGGCCCCACCCTTCAAATCACACCCAATGAGATACGACTATCACGACTGCCTGGCATGGCTGGCAATCGAACAGCCAAGATTTCAATGAGTGCCAATGGACAACATGAATCTAGTGTGGAGTGTCCAGTCTCTGGAAGAGGCAGTGGCGAAAATGGCCACACCGATGTTCCCTTCGACAAACTCGCCAAAGTCCATTTCCACAATGTTTTGCGTGTCCTGACTGCATAGCCAAAATATGGTTTTCGCAATGTCTTCCGGTTGAACCAATCGGCCATTGGGTTGATGTTTTATAAACTCTTGAATTCGATCACCCATAATTCGGCGTAACATTACTGTATCTGTGGCACCAGGACTTACACAGTTAATTCAGATGCCGTGCTGAATCTGTTCAACAGCGGCTGCCCTCGTTAATCTAAGCACGACATGCTTACTCGCCACATAAATACTAGAGGATCCCTATATGCTTACTATTACCCACAAAAAGGTTGTCAAGCTAGAGCAAGACTCCAGCCTTCCGACAAATCACATAGGCGTTTCCATCCTCGCCAAAGTGTCATGACGCCTGGTTCGCCATCTCCCTTTCTTCCCAAAAAACCACCTAAACTGGCGATCCACTTAACAACTTCGACTATTCGTGGTGGCATTTTTGGAAATGATTTTGTTCCTTTTATTTTTGAATAAAGAACCTTCCATTCTTCATCGCATACAAAAGCAGTGCACGACAAATCTGAACTGGTACGAGCCATCAGCGTGAGCCAAGCGTAAAGGCGTATATTAGGGAGCACTTCTGTCCGCTTCCGAATATGTTGACGTGTTGGATTCATTGGTATTGGCCCAAATCTCGTTTCAAGCTGTGCCTTTCTTGCTGGTTTTTGATCTCTGGCCTGAATCTCAACTTCAATCGTCCCCGAGTTTGGCAGCTGCGAGCATTACCATGGATCGATTGATACGGCTCCGGCACCGGCTCGATTATTTCTGGATTTTGATTCGATACTTTTCATATCACTCGCAGAATATCATGATCCAAGTCGCATTTCTACTAGCCCATCAAAAACAGTTTGTGTTTATTAGTCTGAGCCCCTCACAACTGGAGAGCTGATTTGCTACTGGTGGCAATGGGTTCAACAAACCCGAAAACCACCTCCCCTAGCAAGCAAACAGGACGATAGAGACGTCGGTTCGATTCAGATAATGAAAACATTCGCTGTTGCAAAAGGTTGCCACACTTTATTTTCAGTAAACTACCTAAACTAATTCACTTTAGTGTATTGAGTCTTCCAAACATCAAAAGAGCCGGAAAGCCCCGGTAAAGGAGTTCCAATGAAACTTTTTTATTTTTCCTACGTCGCCATTACGTTAATGCTGATAGCGCCGTTAGGCACGCAGACAGCCGCCAATGAAATAGAGTTGTGCTATGATAGAATTGCCTATGGGTCCGAGCCAGGATCCGTTGAGAATCTAATGGTCTGTGAAGCTATTGAGCTCGCTGATGACTACGAACGCCTCTGTCTCGGCATCTATGTCACAAATACGGATAGGCGTTTTCGTGCGCTCCAGTACCGAACCAATGAGGCTGGTGCCTGGTCGACCATCTCTCATGAATCAATGACTACTGCGAATGGATTTATTTTTTCCGCGGATCAGAGCGTACTCTTGGGGAGCCGAAATATTTCTGAGATCGAGGTCGATAACTTGAATAAATCTGTAAATTTGACGGCAATTGCTTTCTGTTATCCCCCGACATGCCCTCAAAAACCGCCATTCATTTTAAAGAAGTCTTTTTTACTATCCAAAGTATCAACCGAAGGCCCAAGAAACAAAGAAGGCTAAAGATCATGTAGGGAAAATCCTCATTGGGTGAAGCCACACAAGGAGGAAAAATTTCGCATGGGTCGGCCGGACCAGGCGCGATACTACCAACACACATATTGTCTAATTGTTCTCTTTCAGCAGGGGTACATTTCCAAACGAGGAACAGTTCTGAGGCAATCAAAGTAATAAAACAAGACCCAATTAAGGCTGTCATAAAAGGGACACGTAAACACAGGTCTTTTAACACGGACTTTATAACTTGTGCACGATTCATAGAATGCCATTAAATCTTGTCGTACGCCTAAAATCAAACCCTAAATCCAGCGGGGGCCCCTTTTGAAATTGTGACGTTTGACTGATAGGAATCTATAGCGCCAGGAATTGGCGATCCCAATCTGGAATAAATTTGAAAAATGGGCAATGGAAAACGAGGGAAAAGTAGCGCCAAAGAGTAAAATCGGAGATACATTCCATTACTATATTAATGAATTTCCATATCTGAAAAGCCACATTAAAGATGGCAGATTGAAGCTGGTAGAGTAGGACAGTGGCGTAGGGGCTGGCACAAGACCGCTCTATTTCCACTGCCCTCTCATCGAACTGTGCATGCGGATTTCCCGCACACAGCTCTCATCACTAACATCACGCCTTC
>JBILOD010000138.1:0-8586 GCA_044374645.1 Pseudobdellovibrionaceae bacterium
ATCCAAAGTCAGGCACCCCAATCAAGCTCGAAATTTCTGCCAAGCGAAACTTTGAAGGTAATCCTTTTATTCGAAAGAATGATGAAAAGATTGTCTACGTGGCCAATGTGACTTGGAATTCACTCATGGAAAAGGCTGCTAAAGAAATTCGGGACAAACGAATTTTACGCGAACCGTTGGCGGAGCTAGAGTCTGTAACCTTAAGCCAGGGCAAATCACAGGTGCGTGTAAACATCGTCGAAGGCAAGTGGGTGGCACAAGACAAACCCACTTGGCGCCTAGATCAGAATAAAGTTCGTGAAGTGATCAATGTCCCTCAAGACATGAAAGCCGTGGATTTTGTTCTGGAAGGTGAGCCTGATAAGACCCAGGCATCAACCTATGGTTTGGTCTCTCCAAGCTTGAAAGTAACCTATCAATTAAAAGGTGGCAAAGCTTGGGTGGCGGAATTTGGACAAAGTAAAGACAAGGTTTGGTATGTTTGGCCGAAGGATCTCAAGAAGGTCGCGAAGGTTGACACATCCCAGGTTGAGAAAATCACAAAGGCTACTTTACTGGATTGGCGTGACCGCGAAGAACCATTTATCTTTAATAAAGATGACGTGAAGAAACTCAATATTGCCGCTGAAAAGCACCTCGAACTTTCCAAAGACGGTGAGGCTTGGAAAGCCTCACTTCCTGGTTCTGTTGAAGGTACGGAAGTGAGTCAGTTATTGGACCGCTTGCGTGATCTTCGTGTGACTGAGTTCATGGATGGCAAAATTACGGCCCCTGGGATTGAAAAATCCAAAAAACAATTTGTTTTAGCTGATACTCAAGGAAAAAATCTTTTTGAATTGAAGATCGGTGATTCCTTTAAGAAAAAAGAAGATAAAGTGGAAAAGACCTATGTCTACGCAAAGTCCTCAATTTATCCTGATGTCGTTATACTCAAAGAAGACGACGTTAAGGCCTTAGCTGTGGATAAACTCATTAAAGAGCCGAATAAAGACGCTGAAACCAATAAACCCGCTGATCTAAAGGCGGTCGAGGAAACGAAAAATCAGTGAGTCAGACATACCAAATTCAATCACCCACTCGTGTTGATTTGGCCGGAGGGACTTTGGACCTCTGGCCTCTCTATAATTTCTTTGGTGGTGCAAAAACCATCAATATTGCCATCGATATTTTCACTCGCGCCACATTGGAGGTCCGCTCGGGAGAACAAAGTGTTGAGCTAGAGAGTCTCGATTTAAAGAAAAAAAAGTTTTATACCAGCTATGAATCTGCCATTCAGGACCGTGATCCTGATTTTGCCCTCTACCGAATTGTCCTTGAATTCTTCAAACCCAACTTCGGTTTGCGATTGGTGACGAGTTCAGAAAGTCCGGTGGGAGGTGGCTTAGGTGGAAGTTCCAGTTTGCTGATCTCTTTATTAAAGGCTTTTTCAAAGGCGACACTGAAGCCTTTCTCTTCAGTTTCACAGATGGTGGAAGTGGCTCATAACTTGGAGGCTCAACTCTTGTTAACTCCAACTGGAACACAAGATTACTACCCAGCGGTATCTGGTGGTCTGAATTTGCTTGAGTATTCCGCGACGGGAATCAAGCAAAGTTTATTTGAACACAAAAACCAAAAAGAGATCGAAGATCGGTTTTTGCTCGTTTATACGGGGCGATCGCATCATAGTGGCATGAATAACTTTGAAGTGTTGCAAAAGGCTGTGGCGCGTGACCCTCAAACAATCCGGGCACTTTCGAGTTTGCGGCTCGTGGCGGAAGAAATGTATGCAAAAGTTCGAGCAGGACACTGGCATCAAATGCGGGAGTTATTTCTGCGGGAGTTCGATGCTAGAGTTCAATTAGCTCCGGCGATTACGAGCCCAGAAATCGAGAGTTTGCACAAATTGTCTCTGGCCGCTGGCGCTGAAGCAGTTAAAATTTGTGGTGCGGGAGGCGGAGGGTGTGTTTTGGTTTGGTGTAAACCAGAAACTAAACACACTATTGCCGAGGCCTGTGCGCAGGCTGGCTATCAAGTGATGAAGGCGAAGCCACATCCAATCTTGGTTGAAGCATGAAGCAAAAAAAGCGGGTCCATCGCCAACCTCCACGATCAAAAGGACCCGCTGCGCTGAAATGTCATCGTTTTGTTGGAATCTCTTTGGGTGGGGGCAAGTCAGACCGTACGGCCATCACTGTATTAGAGTATTACGTCGACCAAAAAAAAATAATTGTGAGTCGAATGGTGGATCGACTCAAGTCCGAAGGTGAGCTCTCTTCCGACTTAAAGCTCCATGAATATGTTCAGCAATTTAAGAGCGATGTGGATCTGATCGCTCTTGATGTACCCCTTAGTTTACCTAAGTGTTTTCGCTGTCAGTTGCCATGCCCAGGGTATGAAGTTTGTGATGAAGAGGAAATTCTGTGGATGTGGAAGCAGTTTCGGGCGGCTCAGGATGAAAAGAAGAACGCACGGTTATTCACTCCTTACACTCGCCGGTGTGCCGAGGTGTTTTGGTCTGATGAACTATCAGGCGCCTGGGCCATTGGAGATGCTCTCGGTGCCAATCAGGCGCCTTTGTTAGCGCGCGGTCGGTTTATTTCTCGACGTTGGGATCATTCATTGATCGAAGTGATACCGCGGCTGAGTTTATTACGATGGGCAAATAAGGCCAAGATATCAAAGGTGCAAGTTCGAAATCATCGGCATTCGGTGAATGGTCATGAGGCTCGAGAGTACATTCTTCGTCAACTTTCAGATCAACTCGACTTGTTCATATATGATCAAGACAAAAGCCTAATGGCAGACCATCTCGTCGCCTTTGATAGTCTTTGGGTTGCATTGACGGCCTACTGGAAATTTCGCAATCAATGTGTGCCACGCCCTCGGTCTTTTCCAAAGGAAGAAGGATGGATTGAAGTCCCTGAATTCTAAGCTAATTGTTCGCGGTGGCAGGAGTCTGTGAGCACCAGTCAATTTTGGCTTTGGTGCCGCCAGGGTTTTCATAAGCCAGATTTTCTCTGTTTGGCTAGAGTGAGTCAATAGTAAACTCCACCTGTTTATGAAGTAGACCTGGATCGTTGTAAAACTCTCTGCGGAAGTTGCCGTTGGGAGTAAAAATGGTGTCTCGGGCGCTAGGGCCGATCTCGGGTCTGATGTATGCCGCTCGCAAATGAGCCCACGGGTATGTATGCATGGACCAATAGAGACCTGCGCACATTTTGCAACATTGTAAACTTGAGATCAGTGTTGTGGGTTCAGATAAACCCTCTTGAGTCATGGCAAAATGTTTTTGCAGAAGTTGTACCTCGGCATGTTTAGTTTTGTTCCTGGAGTTTTCATTTTCTGCCCATAGTAGGACTTGGTTGTTGGCATTGAGTAGCACGGCTCTGACGGAGCGATCTTGTCGATATCGTGGTTCGACTTGCTTTGGCGAACTGAGTCCTTGAAGCCAAACAAGGGCTTCACCATAATCCATCGCGGACGGTGTCCGGGGCGATTCAGGTGGTGTGGTGTAAATCACCTGGCGCCAGGGAAGAGATAAATCGTCCGACAATCGTGTCCAATCGGTCATGACGCTATATCGTTTCGCTGCAATCGCAATCATACTTCGGCAGAGTATTGACGGCACATAGTTCACCCAAATGGGTCTCCGCAAAATTCGAATGGCTTCGTCAGGGTATTGTTCGTAAATCCCTTGAATCAGTTGGGTGACAGCACTATGAGGTTCTTGAGGTCGAGGTTGAAACGTCGAGTAGAGTATTTCATGAGGTAGTGTGATGGCAGCTTGTTGAATCATTCACTGATTGTAAGGACGTAAACCCTTCCATAAAAGTACTTGGGCATTGCGTGAACAAAGAATCGAACTCTATTTGCAGTATCGGTTAATGCCACTTATGCTTAATATATTTTGGCCACCTTAATAAGTCCTCTCCGTCCAATAGGAGCGTGTTGTGGAATCAGTATTCTTTAGCGAAGTCGTTTATATTTTTTTAGGAGTTCCAATCACTTTCGTTCTATGGCTTTTTATGGCCTTGTTTCTTGTAAGGAGACAATCGCGGCAGGCTGTGGTGCTGAATAAGAATCTGGAGCGCATTGGAAAGCGCTGGTCTTTTGAAAGGGAAAATGTGGTCGAATTTGATGATCCCGCAGACGGGAATCCTTATAAGACCTACTGGATAATCGGTTTTGCTCTCGCTATTTTTTCGTGGTTAGGCTTCATGCTGAGTTTAGTTGCATGGGCTTCACTGATCTGGGTTCGATCTCGGCGGGAACGTTTTATTTTTTCCTCTGAATTGGCCCAAAAAGATCCACTTCCTGTTGAGCAAATGACAGCTATCCTTGAAAGGATGCCGTCTTGATAGAAGGATCCACAATTACTTATTGCCCTCTACTGGCATTACGATAAAGCGGCATTACTTTACTTAACGTTGAACGAATGTTTTTGATGCGTGTCTCATCTGAGGGGTGAGTACTCATAAACTCCGGTGGTTTGCCACCGCCATTACTCGCCATTTTTTGCCACAAGGAAACGGCCGCTTCGGGATTATAGCCCGCACGAGCCATCAGTTCGAGACCAACGACATCGGCTTCACTCTCCTGTTTGCGGCTATGCGGGAGGCCGATCATGAGTTCTGATAGAGCGAGGAGCGCGCCAGCGTATTTTTCGTTGACCACTCCGGCTTGCACGCCCAATTGTAGTAATCCCATTTTGATCATTTGCTCCGACATTTGCTCACGTCCATGCTCACGTAGGGCGTGAGCAATTTCATGGCCCATGATGGCTGCAATTTCTGCGTCAGTCAGCTTCAGTTGCTCAATAATTCCGGTATAAAACATGATTTTGCCGCCAGGCATACAATAGGCGTTAAGTTCAGGATTGGTTTGTAAGTGAACTTCCCAATTCCATCGCAGAGAGTCTTCCCTAAAAACGGAAGTGTGAGGAATAAGACGTTTGGAAATTATTTGGAGGCGGGCTAGTTCTGTTGGATTTTTATCGAGCGTGTTTTTCTGCTGGGATTCTTGTTTGACTTGCTCATAAGCCTCTGCTGCTTTGCTCTCAAGTTCTTCGGAGGAAACCAATAGAAATTGTTTACGGTCCATACCCACTTGGCCGCCGGCGGTCGTTGACGCACAACCGGAGCCTACAAGTGTGGAGATTACAACCAGAGTAGAAACGATTAAACTATCCAAGGAAAGACAACTTTTTTTCTGCATAAGGTTTGGTATAGAAAAAAACCTCTGGTTGTACAAGATTTGTTTATGATTGAAGGCCTTCGTGGCCAGAATGACATAATTTTGCGCATCGTTTCTTCGATTACAAAGTCATCTAAAGCTAGGGCCAATCAATTAATTGGTAAAATAGATAAATAACAACTTTTGTATCGCAAAAAAAAATGTTAAAAATGAGCCGAGTCTGGTCCAAATTTGTGGAACCAGTTTGGATGCCCAGCATAGGGAGGTATCTGTGAATCCTTGGATCAACTACCATCATCTTTACTATTTTAAAACTATCGCAGAAGAACAAAGTGTTTCCAAAGCTGCTGAAAAGTTAAGACTTGGGCAACCCACTTTGAGTGCACAACTCAAACAATTTGAGGACAATCTGGGGGTGCAGCTCTTTGAACGCCAGCATAAACGATTGATTTTGACGGAGCAGGGAAAGGTCGCTCTCGAATACGCGCGCACTATTTTTCGCATGGGCAACGAAATGTACGAGGTCCTGCAGGATCGCTTAATACCCGCCCGGGTGCACCTCCAAATTGGAGCCTTGGATAGCATACCAAAACAGATCATTCTTCAGTTGACGAAAACAGCCTATCAGCAGGGGCCATGTTCGGTGACATTGATTGAAGGAAAGTTTGATGAAATGATCAGAGAATTGGTTGCTCACCGAATTGATTTATTAGTTTCAAACTATCTACCAACCTCTTCAGAAATGAAGGGCCTTCATTATCGATCCATAATAAAGGAACCAGTATCAATATTTGGATCGCCAGTTTTTAAAAGCTTACGAAAAAATTTTCCTAGATCATTATCAGGCAGCAAGTTTGTATTGCCAACCTTCGACAGTAAACTTCGTCAGGATATTGAACATTGGGCGTCGATTAATCAAGTGACAATGGATGTTGTTGCTGAGACCCAAGATATCAGCTTGAAGAAACTTATGGCCATTGACGGATTGGGTCTGATTCCTGCGGCCAATCATAGTGTCTTTCGGCAAATAGCAGACGGAGAGCTTATTGAAATCGCGCCTTTGAAAGGAGTGACTGAAGAGTTGTTCCTCATCTCGGCAAAGCGCAAGATTGCCAATCCCATCGCAGCAAGTTTAATGGAAAAGTTTGTGTTGATCGCGGAGGGATAAGTCGAATGCCAACGCAGAAGTTGGCCTTTTTCAGCGGAATCTATTTAATAGATCCACAAGATTACACCAATCGGTACCCAACACCCGGTTCCGTGATGATGTGTTTAGGTTCGGACGGATTCATCTCAATTTTTTTTCTGAGTTGGTTAATGTAGATTCTTAAATAGTGGGTTTGGTCGTCAGTGCTAGCTCCCCAAATTTGTTTGAGGAGGTGGCTTTGTGAAATCACTTTTCCATGGTCCCGTGCCAGACGGGAGAGCACTTCGTATTCAGTGCTGGTGAGTTTTATTTCTCGTCCTGAAACAAGGATCCTTTTTTGGGTGAGATCAATTTCAAGATCATCGGACTTAAAGATGGGAGTGGCTTCGATCAGGCCCAAGTGTCGAATCGCCACCCGGACTCTGGCTAAGAGTTCGTTGCTGCCAAAAGGCTTAGTCAAATAATCATCGGCCCCTTCATCGAGCAACTTAACCTTGATGTGTTCATCATCGGTCACAGTAAGGATTATCACGGGAACCCGCGACCATTTGCGAAGCTCTTTGAGAACGATCGCTCCATCTTGGTCAGGTAGTCCCAAATCCAGCAAAATGAGATGCGGATGAAATAGCGAGACCTGCTCAAGTCCCTCTTTTCCGTCTTTCGCATCGGCCACTTTATAGCCGTTGGTCTCGAGTGTTCTTCGAAGAATCGAGCGAATCGCAGATTCATCATCAATAATTAAAACTCGGACCTCTGGCATCATTGCGGTGACTCCGTAGAAAACTCAGGAGGTTCTACGAAGGGAAGGAGAATAGTAAACTTGGCACCATGGGGTTGAACATTTTCAACCTTCACTTGGCCTTTATGAAGTTCAATAATACTTTTCACAATGGATAACCCCAATCCAGTGCCTCCTGTTGGACTTCCAGGGATACGATAGAATTTCTCGAAGACTTTTTCAAGTGATTCATCAGGAATGCCGGGGCCACTGTCTTCAATTTCAATGTTGATGGTTGTATTATCTTTTCTTAATCGAATAGCAATGGTGGAATCTTTGGGAGCGTACATCGTGGCATTTAAAAGAATGTTTGAGATTGCATGTTCAATCAATCGAAAGTCCACCCGCCCGAGCACAAGGCTGCCAAAGTACTCAATTGATAATTTATGTTTAGAGAGGGGATTTTTGAGCTTCGCCACCGTAGCGCCAACAATGTCATTGAATTCATGCCACTCCAAATTGAGTGCAAGCACACCCGAGTTCAGTCGGCTCATGTCGAGGAGATTTTCAATAACCCGATTGAGCCGTTCGGCGGCCTCATTAAGTTCTACTATAATTTTATTTTGAAAATTCTGATCTTGGCTCTTGCTTTCGGCATCGAGAGCCGAGGCTGCGCCCATGATGGCCGTTAACGGTGTTCGTATCTCATGGGAAATGGAATTCAATAATGTTTGATGAAGGGCTTCGGAATCCTTGAGCCTCTGTGCTTCAGCCAGGCGTTTCATCAGAAAATGGCGTTCAATGGAAACACCCAGCTGTTGGACCACCGAGAGGATTAAATGTTCCTTTTCTAAATCAATTTTGTGAACTTTCCGATTGGGTTGAAATACAAAGACGCCCACGACTTCTGTCGACCCACGCATGGGAAGATAAAGGGCACGAGCTTCCGATAGTGTATCTGTAGACCAGCCTGCAGGCTTCTCTTTTTCAAAACACCATTGAGCGACGGCACGGTCCTTTTCGTTCAAACGTACGGTGTAAGTCTTTGCTTCATCAAACTGTAATTGATTTTTTGGTGATTTGAGAATGACACCGCAATTTGCATTGAGCAGCTGTCCAATCCTCAGGGTCACTTTTTTAAGAAATTCAGACTTCTCGGTTGATGCCGAAATATCTTGAAGAATCTCATACAAAACATTGGTGCGTTCTTCTCGTTCGCGGATCACCTTCTCATGAAACCTTATCCGATTGGTTAAAAAACCAGTGATAATGGCAACCACAAAAAAGGAAAAACAAAGGAGGGCATCATCAGTGTGTTGTATCGTCAACGTAAATCTTGGGGGGATGAAAAAATAGTTCCAAATAAATCCACTCATGGTAGCAGCAAAGATAACGGCACCAATAGACCCAAACATTCCGATCACGATCACCAGAAGTAAGAAGACAAAACCGACCGATCGATAGCCGATGAAATCCACAATGAGGGCTCCAACAAGGGAAACTCCGAAGAGAGCACAAAAGGTGAACCAATATTTCGCCAAGCCAG
>JBILOD010000367.1:0-4528 GCA_044374645.1 Pseudobdellovibrionaceae bacterium
TTTCGGTGCGCCCACCTAAGTTGAAAAGCCTTCCTTCAATGAGCCACCTGCAGGATTTGGTGAAAGCACTGGATTTTGCGGCTCGAAAACATCGTGATCAACGTCGTAAAGACCACGCCGCGTCTCCTTATATCAACCATCCCATTGCCTTGGTCAATATTCTCGTCAATGAAGCGGGAATTGATGACTCCAACGTTATTATTGCAGCGCTACTGCATGACACGATCGAAGATACCGACACCACCCCAGAAGAGATCGAACACCACTTTGGAAAAAAAATTCGTTCCATTGTTGAGGAAGTCACTGACGACCGCCAACTCTCCCGAGCGGAGCGCAAGGCTCTCCAAATTAAACATGCCTCACACCTGTCTCACGAAGCCGCTTTGGTCAAACTTGCGGACAAAATTGCCAACCTTCAAGATCTGAAATGCGCCCCCCCACTGACGTGGAGTTGTGAGCGCAAACAAGATTACCGTGAATGGGCCCAAAAAGTGGTGGCAAATATCTCGAATCCTCACCCAAAACTTTTGGCGCTTTTTAAAATCACCATCGACGAATCAGATGTGTAGCTGTCGGTGAATTAGTTAAAGTTCACCGACATACCGGCGCCAATTGTGTTACCTAACTCGTCGGAGTATTTCTGAAATATTCCGACTTTCACTTTATTAGACACTCTGTAGTTTAATTCAGTCTCGGTCTGAACTCTGACCCCATCTTGTGCATCATAAGAAATCTCAGGATTGAGTTCAAGCGATAGACGTCCTACAACTGGGATTTGTTTTTTTAAGCTCACGACCACACGACCATCCGAGCGAACATAGGTTGTCATATCGACGATCATGGGTAAGCGATAGGCCATTCCAAGAACCGCCACCATTTTTTTATCTTCATATTCCGCGCCTGCGACAACGGCCAAAAAGGGCTGAATGTATTTTCTAAACAAAGCCTGAGCATCGAGAGTCTTTAATTCATATTTATCGACTTCCACTTTCATAGATATGTCCCAATTACCACCATTGAGCCTCGTGTTGAGTTCGGCGTGATTGGAGTAGACTTTCGCTTCACCACTGGGAAACAGAGTGGTATCCGTCACCATGGATCCGGCTCCATGGCCATGGTGTTTCTCGGCATCAGTTAAATCTTTTGGAAGCTTGAAACCCTCGTATTTGAAAACCCGGGCCATACCCATTTCCATGTGATAAAGGTTATGACAGTGAAAGAACCAAAGTCCTGGTTCGTTAGCCCAAAACTCAATCGTCACTTTTTGCCCAGGCGCTACATCGACGGTATGAAAATTTGGTGCGTAATCACCCTGGCCATTGAGCACTCGGAAAAAATGCCCGTGTAAGTGCATCGGGTGTCGCATCATACTTTGGTTGTCAACGGTTACGCGCACCACTTCATTCTCGCGAATCGTGAGATACTTATCTTCGGAGAACATTTTACCGTTCATATACCAGACGTATCGAGGCATATTTCCAGTGAGTTTGACATTAATGTCATGGCGTTTGAGCTTTGGATCAAAGGCTGTAGGTTGGACGGCCTTTAACATACTGTAATCAAGTCGATGAGCAACACCAACATCGCTACCACTATTGCCACTATCATTTCCATCACTTCCGCCATGCTCACCGTGACCTCCGTGTTTATCTCCGGCCGTTAACGGCCTTGAACCGGTTTTGCCGCTGATTAAGTGATGTCCTTGGTGACCATTGTGGCCACCGTGATCTCCGCCATCCTCATGGCCCTCATGACCACCATGCCCATCGCTAGGAGGTGGTTCGTTCGGTGGCGGCTGATGACCGCCATGATCTCCGCCGCCGCCGTGATCGCCTCCTTCGTGGTCTCCACCACCACCATGACTTCCACCACCGTGGCCTGCGTGATCCATTTTGTAGGGACTTGGACGAACTTTGGTTGGTGGTTCTTCGACATGACCACCGCCTCCTAAAATCGCGCTGGCCCAACCGGTCGTATCCATGCTTGTCGCGCGCAATTCGAAACCCATTGGGTGACCTTCATCTGGTACCTCGAACAGGATATCGTAAGTTTCACCCATTCCCATCAGCAACTCATTCACTTCAACAGGCTCAACTTCTAAACCATCTTTAGTTACCACCATAAAATTGCGCATGTTCCCGATATTGACGTAGAAATAACTGGAGGCACCGGCATTGATCAAACGCAGTCGAACCAAGTCTCCTGGCTGAACCTCCTTAAATCGCTGGGAACGTTTACCATTGATCAGGAAGGCATCATAACCCACGTCGCTCAAATCCATCGGTCCCATCTTGGTCCACTCGCTCTTGATATAATCCCAAAATTCCGAACGTTCAATGGCATCCCAAATTGAAGGAAAGAACTTCTTTTTGAGGTTATAGTAGTCCCCATCCATCTTTAGGTTTTTAAGAACTTGCATAGGCTCTTCATTGGTCCAGTCACCCAGCACCATCACAAAATCATGATCGCCATGAAAGCGGTGGTGATCATCTTCAATCACAATCGCACCATTCATTCCGACCTGTTCCTGAAACATCGTGTGAGAATGATACCAATAGGTGCCGGTTTGTTTGATTTCAAAGCGGAAACTCTGCGTCTGTCCCGGCTTAATAACGTGATTGTTAGTAAACGAAGGGCCGTCCATGTTCCATGGTACCAACAGACCATGCCAATGAATCGAGGTGTCTTCTTTGAGATCGTTCTTGACGTGGATTACAGCCATATCTCCCTTTTGAAAACGTAACGTGGGGCCCGGACTACTTCCATTGATGCCAATGGCATTGGTGACATCCACTCCTGCTCGATTCAGAGTCATGTAATGCAATCTTAGGTTATAAACTTTCTCTGTTTGTGCCGAAGCGATCCATCCCCATGAACTGAATATCAGCAAAAAGAGCGTAAAATGTCGCATAAACACCTCTAAATTAAATGGATTCTATTTATTCCAAACCACCAGAGAGGTATACAAAAATTGTACCACGTAGGCGGGACCTTAGCGAAAGACATGCCAAGACTTCCTTTATCTTTATGAGCAAGTTCTGACGAATCACTTTTGCGCAAACCACTCTGCCTCCGAAAAAAAATGCATACCCAATCTAATGAAAAAGGGCCCAAAGGTGGCACCTCTTATGCTTTTTTGGTCACTTCTATTTCTGCTCATATTAATAAATAATATGTATTTATATTCTGTTTTCTGATATGGTGCGCCGACCCAAACATCAAAAACTGGATAATTTAAGGAGAATCTAATGGTTAAATTTATCATTTTAACAGTATCAGCTGCGATGGCGGGAGCCACTATTGCTAACGCAGAAATTCGTACGAAAACCTATTGGGAAACCCAAAAACTGCAAATTCCATTACAGAGTTCTTCCCTACAAACAAGAACCACTTTAATTTTCGAACAAATCACTGAAGCATCAGTGGACAGCATTTGTGAAGAATGGATTCCCGGAACCAATGGACGTTGGGAGCGTGCTACATGTTATGATTATGAATGCGCTGAAGGAGGTACCGGTTCCAGCAAAGCTTGGAATCGTTTTTACAATGCTAAGAGAGATGAACGGGCCAAAATATTAGCTGCTGCGATACAGGGTATCGGAGAAGGCAGTGCTAAAAGCCTCATTGAGAAAGGCTACTTTGATAAAAAGCCCCGAAGTTGGAATGAATTCAAAGCCGCCATCCGCCAAGCGGGCGAACAAGGTGTCATCACTAAGACTGTGGCATCTTCTGTTTTAGGTCAGTATCAAAAAGAAAACATGGAAGCCCTCGGATACAAGCCAGGTCAATGCCAAGTTAAAACAAACCTCTGTGACCAATTTGTGGAAGCGGTTCCTGGTCACTACGAATCAAAGGCCTGTGTTGTGACAGATAGAGAAGTCACTGACAGACAAAACGTTACTTTTGACGTCAATGTTACCAACGCTGTACTTCAAGAGTCTGAAAAGGAAACTTTGGAACTTGAACTTTCTCCAAAACTCGAAAACATCACCATGACTGGAGCTTACTTCAACCAGTATCAACTCTCTGCCGACTATACAGGTACAAACTATGCCACAGTGGCCATTACAGGCATTCAGAGAAATCGAGTTTCTCTACCAAGCCGATACTTCATTGGTGGATCACTCAAGTACCTCAAAAGTCAAAACACCATGGAATTCGCTGTCCAAGTTGATCCACGTTTAATAGGACAAGGCGACGAAGAACTTGTGCTTGAATACGCAGTCAACACTTGTTCCCCTGGCTGGACCGGCTTTTGTGGCGTTGGCTGGGATGCCACTCAGCCGATTAAAGAAGTTGTTATCACCCAAGGAACTACAATCATAGGTGTTAATGTGGCTCCTGGTGATAAAGCCGAGGTTGAGTACTCGATCAGGAAGCGCAACAGCCGCTTCTACAATGCAAATCCATTTAAAAGTGAAACGTCTACTGAGCGTGCAAAGTAATTCTGCTCCTGAAGTAAGACCTTGTCTAAGCTAATGGACGAGGTCTCACTCAATCGTAGTAAATTTGGTTGCCGTGATCGGGA
>JBILOD010000142.1:0-8509 GCA_044374645.1 Pseudobdellovibrionaceae bacterium
TCGAATTAAAACACACATCTCAAGGATTGCAGTTCGATACTCGTTCACTAACGGGCACCAATTTTTACTTGGCGTAAATCATGGTTTTAAAGCCACCCATTGAAAATCTCTTCATATCAAACGGCATCTTAATTTCCATCTTCATTCGAGGGTCTTTCATTACTTTTGCATTGACTTGATTACGATGGGCTTTTGATTTGTAAACTATATAAGCAAAAACAACGGTTTCGTCTTTTTTGATCTTACACATTTTTGGAAATGGAAGACCCCATTTAACATTTAGATCGTCGCCGACGCATTCATAATAATCAAGCGCCCCGTGCTCCATCCACAACTTGCATCCTTTAGCTGCCATTTTTTTATATGATTTTAGATTATTCTTTTTAATTGGTATTATATAACCATCTACATATCGACTCATTTTCACCTCATTTTTTATTCAATAGAGCAACCTAAACTTGGTCAACAAAGCTATATTGATTTCATATTTAAGTCTAGGCACGCAGTTCGAAACTCATCAAGTTGGGCGCACCAATCTACTTTTTCAGGATTTTCTGACATTTTTACGAGGACAGCACTTTCTCGTTACTGCCTTGAGTATTTCATTTAGGTTCAGATCAGATCACTGTACATTCGACTATTCCGTGACTTCGCAAAAATCAGCTGTCAATTACCTTTTGCAAGTTAGCTCTGGCGCGTGATTCATAACGGTTTTGGAATTCCACGGTTTGGAAGATAGGTGCTCGCTCTAGGAATGTGCGTAGAACCTTTTTTCTTTTGGGCGAATAGATCAGTCCTGGAACCCAGCTAAATTCAGCGCGGATTGCTGAGTCATATTCTAAAAATCGAGAATCTTCGGCTCCTAAAATGGACAAATCGATATCGAGAAAATACCTTAATGCTTGGTCGTTGTGCGAAGTAGGTTCATGTTGCTTCGTCGCCCTGATATAGTTGGCGATTTTTGAGGCGCGTTCATTTGACAAACCCAACATCGAAGCCTGACTCAAGAAAAATTCAGCGCTGTCATCCTCGTTCGACTTAGATTTAGGATTGTAGATGATGTCATGGAACCAAATTGCAAATTCAATATTTGATCTATCATCCTTCGAAATTTCAATCGTCTGGAGTTCGGCAAGGCATTCTGCAATATGGGTTAAGTTGTGGTAAGCGCGGTGACCTTCGGAGTATTTAGCCGCTATATCAGAATATAGTACATCAATACTGGTTGAATTCACATTCGAAGAAATTGAAATAAATTGTCGTTTTAATTCAAACTGCAATGCCGTATCAAAAACAGTTTTTGGTAGGAACTGCTTTACGATGTGGGTCCATCCTGGCGGACCTATCAGGCTTCGAACAATACTCGAACTTGTTTCCGAAAGATGTTTTGGCGGCATCAGAAAAACCGTGCAGAGGTGCGGATTGATTTTGTCATTGATATGCCGCATCCCGCGTTCATATTCAAAATCTGTCTCGCCCCGTACGCCTCGCAGTATAAAATCTGCGCCCTGAGTAGTCGCGAAGTCTACTAAGAATTGTCCAGAAAAAAATGTAACAGTGACGTTATCGATCCCACGCAAAGCATCCATCATCATTTGAAGTCGAGCTTCGAGCGGATAGTTGCATTTTTTCTGCGGATTCACGCCAATTGCGACAACGAGTTCGTCAAAAAGACGAGCGCCTTCTTGAATCATCCAAAAGTGTCCATTGGTAAGGGGATCGAAGCTACCAGCGTAAACGCACTTTCGATTTTTAGCTTTCATTTTGTACCTCATGCTGGATAGGACTGATAAAAATACTGCCATCGTAAGATGTGGAAAGCACTTTGCCTCGGTAAAGTTGAACCGAAGTCACAAAATTATGATGGGTTGCGATTAACTCGTGCGCGCGTTTCCCATTCGCCAAGATTGAAGTTAATAAGACTTTGTTATCTTCTCCGCCGCTTAGAAAATTATTTTCGTCCAATGCTTTAATGGATCTTATTCCCTTGCTGTGAACATGACTGAATGTTTCAGTGATCTCAGGATTGATTTGTTTTGAATCGCCGCGAATAATCTTTATTTTCTTAATAGCACCTTGGTTAGTTCCAACAAATAAATAATTCCCATAAGACGAAAGACTCCAAATCGGATCGAGTCCGTCAGTGACTGAAGCAATCAATCGGCTATCGTTACAATCCCAAATTTTGAGGTAACCGTCTTCGCTAGCAGTTGCGAATAGTCCATTTCCGATGGGCGCTATTTTCCAAATCCAATTTTCATGAGCCTGAAAACTACTAACAAGTGCAGCTTCTTCCGACCAGATGGCAACCACTCCAGAGGCATCACAGCTTATGACACTCTCCTGGTCGGGTAAATGGACTATATTTAAAACGGTTGAATCGTGAGCATTCAGCGTTTGAATTTCTGAATAGGTGCATTCGTTATTTTTCTTCCAAATTTTAATTGTCTGGTCTCGGGATCCGCTCCAAACGCGTTCCTTCACTGAACAGATTGTAGAAATAGAATTTTGGTGTCCAAGCAGCTCCGCTTCGGGGAATAGACGAGTGCCGCCATCTTTCCAAATGACAATGCGCTTATCGCGCCCACCAGTTAAGATTTTCCCATCAGTAAATGCCGCATCCCAGATGTAACCGTTGTGGGGTTTAGCGGCGCCCTCGTCTCGCAATGAGGCATTGCCGATTTTGTCAACGCGCCTATAAATCAAATCGCTTCTAAGAACATATTTTGTGCCCTCAAGGATTTGAGCGCCGTCGTGCCATAACGAGTGATCGAACAAGAGAGCCATTCCAGCCTTTGGCTCCACCATGAGCGTTGGCTCGTTCGCGTCATTGTTATTAGAGAAAAATCGCGTTGCCCCGCCTCGAAAAGTAGACTGGTCATTAAGATAAATAAGGAGAGTGAGAAATGATTTTTCAGATTCGCTTTTATGAAAAACGCCATCTTGGTGGATGAAAAATGCTTCGCCTTGATTATACTGGCAGAATCGAAATCGCGGATTTATTCCTTGAAATTCCCATTGCGCACCATCTTGATCGACTATGCGCGGGGGAGCGGCGTTTAATAGCCTTATGCGGAGCTTTTCTGCAAATCGATCATCATCGATGACCATGCGCTGATTGTTTCGGTAAGAAGGAGGATAGGATGAAGTAGGAGACTGAAATCCGAGCTTTTCAACGTGTTGAATCAGCTGTTTAGTCTCGTTTAAGGTCAGTAGCGATTTTATTTCTACGCAATTTGAATCGCTAGCTGTTGAAGTCGAAATTGTTTTTATATTTAGGACGTTTTGATCGGCAGAAAGTGCGGCGCTTAAATTGAAACCTGTGCTGCTCACGAGGCTTTTACGTTTAAGATTTGTCAATTGCATAGACCACCTTGACTTCCACTTAAAAGAATAACATATTTAAGTTGGTTGTCCAACCAATAAATGAGGTGTCTTAAATTGGGTCGTCATAAAAATACAGACTTGAGGCAGAAACAAATTGTAGCGGGATTCGCGGCGGCAATATCGGAACTGGGCTATGCTGGCGCTTCTATTGCGGTTATTGCTCAGAATGCCGAGCTAACGCCTGGACTGCTTCATTACCACTTTAAGAGTAAGGAAGACATCCTTAGGGCGTTGATTAAGGAAATGAGCGCCTATATCTCTGATCGAGTAGCCATGAAGCTTGAGGGTCTTAGAAAGCCGACGCCGATTAGTCGTATTGAACAAGTTATCGGTGCTTTTTTAGATTTAGATTCTGGATCGAATTTGGTTTTCGTTAGATGCTGGACCGTCATCTTTGCTGAGGCTGCAACAAACATAAAAGTAAGAGGCGTTGTTCATCGAGGTTTGCTTGAGCAACTTGATGAGATCAAAAAAGTTGCCCAGGAAATTTGGAACGAAGATAAAAAGAGATCAGTTGATGAATTGGCATCTTTGATACTCGCAGCAATCCAAGGCTATATATTAATTGGTACAGTTGCCCCCGATCTTATCCCGCGAGGCTCTGCATCGAAAATGGTAAGCTCGATGGTATTTAGCTTAGGTAAAATTTCTTGAAGAGTTTAAGCAACCCATTTGATGCACGCAGTTCGAACCTCCTCAAATGGTCGACCTTTCGCATCTTGAGCAAGTGCACAAAGACCACTTCTATAAAGACGCAGGTATCTCAAGGCGAGCCTTGTTTAAACTCATGGAGCCGAATGCGAATCCAACTTTGGAGAGTTTAGCGAAAGTTTGCAAGGCTCTTGCGGATGCAGCTTAGTGGGTTTTGAGATGGAGGATTCTGATGCCAAATCCTCCATGAGCAATTGTTTTATATTTTCGAAGCTGAGAGATTGCTTGCCCGACAAGAAGTCGTTAAGGCTAGACGTGCTGATTCCTAAGTCTCTTGAGTAAGCTCGTGTTGAATATAGCTGGTTAAGATTTGTTCTGTTTTCCAGCTCTTTATCCTTGGTCGGTTTTTATTTCGGTAAAATTAGCAATTCGATTAAATTCCTCGAGTACTCCTTTCAAAGAACAAATTGTGGATTGTTTCTGCAGAGGTTTGCCAGGAACTCCGCGGTCGAAAAACAAAAATTATCTATGATCTCCTGGGGTTCATTGGTGAGCAACGAGTGGACGTGACGAATGTGACTCCGGACCCAGTGCAACCGGATTTATTTCTACAGTCGATTCTCGATACTAATCCGATTCATTTATTGGGGTGCCAATGAGGACCAATTGGGTTGGCTTGAGTGTATTTTAAATAACTATTTTTGAAGATCTTTGCCACAATCAGGGCAAAATAAGCTGCGGTCTCTGCGGCTTCGCGCATGAGATTCATCAGTGCAGGATTTGTTCGGTTTGGTCGTCGATTGGAAGCGTTCACCACAGTTAGGGCAAAAACTAATGGTCGGATTGGTTTTGCTGTGGTTCATGTTAGGACAGAACGTTTTTTTTTGCGATTTCATCAATGCAATATCCTGGTAGAGATAGGATTGACCGCGTTTGCGATTTCTTCTCGTGTGGCATCGCGAGCATCAAGGGTTTCGATTTCAAAAATCAAATCTTGGCCCGCGAGAGGATGATTGCCATCCAGATTGACCATATCACCATGAAACTGCACGACCTTATAGGAGCGAATTGCCCCACTCTTGCTAGTTACAGATACAACATCACCAACACGAAGATTCTGTGGCAACTTTTTTCTAGGATAGAGGATGATTTTTTGTGGTTCGTAAAGCCCGTAGGCCTCTTCGGCAGCGACGGTAATAGAACGTCTCTCACCTTTGCTCAGATTGGTTAGGCCCTTTACAAGGCCCGTCAGCACAACATTAGAGGCATCGACCGCAGTGATAACCTCTCGATTAAATGTTGTGCTGATGACTTGGCCGGCTTTATTTTTAAGAACACAGTTGAAGGAAATAACCTGGATATTCACGGGATTCCTATCTGCGACCCTTAAAAAAGGCCGGCTTTCAAAAAATGAATTTAGGGGCCTGGGCTTTAGAAAAGCCCAATTAATCAATAAGATTAATAAGAGCGGCGAGAATTAAAACCACCGCGGCCACCTTCACGAGGGGCTTGTGGTTTAGCTTCTGAAACGTTCATTGCGCGCCCACCGAGCTCAGCGCCGTTGAACTTTGCAATAGCAGCAGCAGCTTCACTGTTTTCAGCCATTTCTACAAAAGCAAAGCCTTTGCTACGGCCAGTGTCGCGATCCATGATTACGTTGGCAGAATCAACTGTACCAACTTGTCCGAACAAATCGCTTAATTGATTTGAATCAACTGTGTATGAAAGGTTACCGACGTATATTTTTTTTCCCATGTGTGCCTCCTGTGAAAGCTTGGGGGTCATTCGCAGAAGACAAAAGCCTATCAATTGAATTACGAGAACGACGAGAAACTACAATCTGACATATTTTTTTCAAGATAGATAGACCTAGTTTGCCAGATCCACCACCGACGATTTGAGCGGCAAATACTTTGTGGCGCGTTCGTACAAACGCTTCCAAAGGGGTCAATTAAGCTTGTTTTGTACCGACTTTGTTCTTTTGGGTAGTTGAATATAGCCACTTCAATAGGTCAAGGCCTGTTTGCACGCATTAACAGTCGGATTTAATAAGGCGTTCACTCTTTGTGTGAGGGCTGGGTGAAGCAAAAGGTACTGGTTGATTCGCGAGTCGGTTAAATCTATTTGCTGCTGAAGTGTCTGGACAAGTGCCTCATGGTCCTTCTTTTTCGTCATACTTGTGAGTGACAACCAGGGATAGTTGCCAAATTCATTTCGTATTTCGTCTGCCACCATTTGCAGTTTTTTATGAAAGGGGAGTCGTTCCGTTGTAAGGGAAAAAGGAGTGAGGAGTAGATGATAAATCTCCGTTTCTTGTCCTTGCATCGAAATCATTCGGGTCTCATTGAACACCGTATTCTTGATTCCTACCAATAAATAGAACTTCAATATATCGATGAGAAAGTCTTCTTCTGTCAAAAGACCGAGATCCTTAAGAGTGGGATAAGTGAAAAACTTGCTGAGGACCTGCGCATAGTCGTGACCACTGAAGCGAGTTTTGCTGGCGGCGATTTTAGCGCGATGAGTGATGGTGTACAGCATTAATTCGTTGTTGATGGCGGTAACATCTTTTTTAGTCATTTTGGGGCGATAATCAAATCGATCCTCTGAAATGGGTGGTGTATACACCCACGGATAGGAGCCTTCCTCGTTGAATCCGTAGGTTAGGTAGAGGTCAAGAATGCGCAGATGAGTGGATGCATCAGCGGCTAAATCAAGCGATTTATGCAACTGATTTTTGGAGACCTCTACACTTTCATTTAAAAGTTGGGGAAGTTTTTCTTGCAGCATTTTAGGTAGGATCTCAGCTAAAATCATTCCAAACTCTCTGCGATCTTTTTTGTTCGGACCATGGAAGAGATCTCTAGTATCTTCGCGTATTGAGTTGAGAACGGTTTCCAGGTTCTTAGATTCACGGAATCGTTCTATCAAGAGTAAGGCCAGAGAATCCGCTGTTGGGGCAAAGGTTTTTAATTGCCACAAAAGCTTCCGGTTTGGTTCCACCGATTTCGCGTATTCCAGTCCCTTAATCCAAAGGGCTTCCAGGCGAAGGTCAGTGCCTTTTTGTTTGAGTTTATAGTTGTGGCTCAGTAATTCGATGAGGCCATGAAGATCATCGGGATGGTGGATGGAGTAGGCCTCAAGGATCACAACTGCGGCATCTGAGTAGTTCAAGATTCTCACTAAGTCTTCGGCCTCATCTTTAGCAATCCTGAGTTGTTTAATCCGATCTTGGTGCACCAGGAAAAATGCTTTGAAGGCTTCCTTATCAACGAGGTTCTCGCCGAGGCTGCGGATGTCTACCGCGGATTGCACAGGAATGTGACTTGAATTGAGAATGGAAACTCTCTGCTGGGTCGTTAAAGATTCGGAACTCAGAAATTGTCCGATTTCAGTGATTGTGGGTTTGAGCGCGAAAAAGTTTTCAGTGAGCCTCTGGACGTCCCTTATTAATTGGTCTGCGGCGCTGGCATCAATGGTTGATTGATTTCCGATGGAGCTCAGTACTCTCAGTATCTCTTCGCGGCGGAGGCGTGGAAATTGAACCAGTCGATCAATGAGTTCTGCCTGTATGGCGGGGAGGCGCACTCGGCTGATAAATTCGATGAGCTCTGTTTTGTCAGGATTAGCGGCCCAAAAACTCTGTTTACGAAGTTGCCAAACTTTCAGTGCGGCATCATGGCTATTGGGATCCAAAGATGCCGCTTCGAGGCTGGCAATAAAAAGTTCAATATCCGCTGGATTTTTGGCACCCAAGCTAAGTGAAAGGATCGGATGGCTTGTAAGTTCATTGTACTCTTTAGTTTGCGAAACGCTCGGTCCAAATTTAAAAAACTTTCTTCCGAGCAAGGCCAAAGCTTTTGTCAGGCCCAGGCTCTGCTCGGCTTTTGGAATTTTCGTTTTCCATTTCTTCAATAAAGACAAAATATCCTCAGGCGAACCGAGATAGGGTTCGACACTTCTGAGGAATTGAGCCGAATGGTTCTGGAATAGACCCATTTCCAGGGCCGCTTGGAATTCTCCCAGTTTAGGTCGTTTCGCTAGAAAAGCCTCAATGAGTTGTATCCCACGTTCTTGGAGAGTTTTGGCGAACACATGAAGCTCGGGTGGTGATCTGAACGAGGGTTTGGACTGCCAGAATTTTTGGGACTCTAGAAGCTTGAGGTAGTTGAGAAACTCTTGTGCTGTTTGAATTTCTGGGAGAGTGACTTGAATCAGGAGCATGCGGCTTTCAATGTTGCGGTCTTTGATCAACAACTTGTTAATCTGATCTAAAGGGAGTTCAGCCAAGAATTTAAGTTCCTCAGGCGTTGGATTGATAAAGCGCGCTCGCATTGCCAAACGAAGTCTTTCATAGATTCCCAAGTCATCTTTGGAGAGAGTTTCTGTACTTCCGAGCCAATTGTAGTATTCGATCAGATCCATTTTGAGGTTCTCAGGAATAACCCGAATTGCATTTCGATTTTTAATC
>JBILOD010000147.1:0-8313 GCA_044374645.1 Pseudobdellovibrionaceae bacterium
AGCAATATTAAGGTGAGTGTGACCCAGTATGCTTCAAATGAGGAATTGCTCGCAAAACTTCAAGCTGGAGCGACTGGTTATGATGTCGTTGTACCATCTGACTACATGGTGACAGTGATGATCAAGTTGGGATTACTTGAACCGCTGAATGCGTCTTTGATTCCCAATAAAGCCAAACTGGATTCGCAGTTTTTGGGTAAAGAGTACGATCCTAGGAATGAGTATTCTCTTCCCTACAGTTGGGCCTCAACAGGTATCGCCTACAATAAGAGGTTTTTTCCGGAAGGTGTAAAATCTTGGAAAGAGTTTTTTGAAAATCCCAAGTTGAAGGGACATATTGGCTTGCTCGATGACACCCGAGAAGTCTTTGCCGTTGCCCTTAAGGTTGCGGGGCATTCACTGAACTCGGTGGACGAAAAAGAGCTTAAAGAAGCCCAGGCCTTTTTGATTAAGAATAAGGGCAGCGTAAAGGCGTTTTTATCTGACTCGATGGAAGCCATTACTTCAGGGGAAGTTTGGGCAACACAAATGTATTCATCCGATGCCCTGCAAGCTAAGGCTAAAACCAAAGGCATTGTCGAGTATATCAGTCCAGAAGAGGGTGGTACTTTTTCGATTGATAACTTAGTAATTCCAAAATCGGCTCAAAATAAGGATGGGGCTCATAAGCTGATCAATTACCTTATTTCCTTAGAGAACAGTCGCCGCTTTGTTCAGAAGATCTATGCCGGACCAGTGCTGACCGAAACTAAAGGCCATTTACCTCAGGAGCTCCAAAATAATTCAGCATTATTTCCTCCAAAATCCACATTGGACAAATTGGAAATGCTCAAAGATCTTGGTGCTGCCACGGCTGTTTATGATCGGTTATGGACCGAACTTAAAACCCAATAATACCTATCCATTTAGTTCGTAGCCCATCGTTGGCTCCGTCGTCGGCTTGTGCGCCTTACACTGGGCAGGGTCCCCTCTGTGAAGGGATGCCCAGAAGGCTCCGCGCCTTCTCCTTGCCGCCTTGGGCTACTTTCTAACTGGAAATGGTATAAGACTCTAATCATTCGGGGATCTTGTTTTTTGAATAGAGTGCAAAGGGGGAGCGATACTCCTCCTTTGACACCGCAGGAGTGCGGCTGTCGCCACCTGAAGGCAAACATCTCTCCATGGCGGAGGTGTAGCGTTGTTCGAGTTTTTTTTCGTCGCGATGGCGCAGGAGATCGGCCGATTTTCGAAGTAGCCGATAGGTCAGATGTGGATAAATCGCGCAAGCCTCTTTGAAGGCCTCCAATGCTGGTTCATAGTGTTTGAGGACAAAACTCGTTTGTGCCAAACCAATTTGAGCCCGAAAAGACTTCGGATCAGCTTTGGTAGCGAGCCGAAAATAATTTTCAGCTCCGGGCAGATTCTTTTGTTGGGTCAGAAAATCAGCATAATTGGAAGCTGTAAACTCGGAATTTGAGAATTTGGCGCTGGCTTTTTTTAGGAGATTATCAGCCCGTTTCAAATCCCCCTCATTGTTTTCGATCAGTGCGAGATAAACAAAATTATCGGGGTTGTTAGTATCGAGAGCGATTGCTTCCATGCAGGCTTTGCGGCCATTGACAAAGAATCCATCAATCGTATTGCGACGACAAAGTTGACTCATGATTTGGGCTGATTTGCCAAAGCGTTTTGTCATATCCCCCAAGAGTATTCGAAGCTCATAAAAATTCTTATATTTTTCATAGGCCTTAAGCAGCCCATCGTAGGCAGGACGATGAGAGGGATTCAATTCAATAGCAGATTTATAGGCTGCGAGACAGTTCATAGAGATGCGGGGATCATTTTTTGCCTGAGATACTCGAAAGAAATAATCACCCAGTAACACAAAACCGGGAGCGAACTTGGGGTAATTCACTGTCAGCTGTTCAAGGACTTTGTGTTCGTTCAGGGTGTCATTCAGTTTCAGGTAGGCCTTACCTAAGAGCATAAGTCCTTCTTTCGTGAGACTCTCAGCTTTCGGTTTTAAAACCTCAATGGCTGATTCAAATTCACCAATCTCAAAGTGCTTTTGAGCCAGATCTTGTCTCAATTTGAGATCATCAGGATTTGCTGCAACTTGCGCTTTGAGGGTTGAAAGATCTCCCTCTGCCATAACCGGATTTCCGAGGATGAGTATGGTAGATAAAACTGTAAAAATTGTTTTCGCATTAAACTTCAGTCGAGATAAAGGAGTCGAAATTAAAGAAGTCCTCACCTTCTCACCTCACTATGATAAACTAAACAAGATGTCTTTAGACTCCATTACATCACACCTTAGGTCATCTTGGGAAACTATATGTTTTCGCCGATCTTTTCGTCGATATTTTCGGCGTCGTGGGTGCCCACTAGCTAACGATCGTGGTCAGGCCATCATTGAATATATTCTGCTGGCGGTGGTGGCGATCACTATCGCCTTAGCTCTCGGGAAACATTTTTTTACTCCTCTCCAAAAGTATGGTGCCAGTGTTTTTTCCAGCACCATCGCCTGTGCTTTGGAATATGGACAGCTTCCGGCTGAGATCACTAGTGAAGAAGGGTGTGATGCGAGCTTGCAGGCTGGTGGGATCGGGGCCGGCCAAGGAGGAAGTGGTCGAGGAAGTGGTCCAGGTAGTAAAGGTGGGACCTCTAGAACTAGACCCGATACAGGGAGCCAATCGCAAACTCCCAAAGAAGAAGCGGCAAAGAAAAACGAGTCAGGAGAAGGCGGAAGGTCTAGTTCCCCATCGTCAAGTTCCAACCGAGGCAGCGGGGGCGGAGGTGGTTCGGTGTCTTCGGTGGTTGGGCGCAGAGGGACCCTGCAATTGAAATCTCCTGGCGCAGAGGCCAAATCTTCTCGATCTGGTGAAATCGTCTACGATTCGGCGAGTTTTGGCGGTGGTGATGAAGGGGGCTATGCCATCGATAGTGCGCTGGGACGTCGCCGTAGATCGCGCTACCGACAGCTCACTGGCAACCAGGTCTACGATGATGCAAACGCAAAAAAGAAAAAAGAAAAAGTGATTGAGAAGGGTGGCGCGAGAGTCACCGCCTCCGGAATCGGAGAGGAAGGGCGTCCCAAAAAAATGACTGTGAATACTCAACAGCGAACTAAAAAAGATGAGACGCAAAAAGACAATTGGGATATGTCGCGTATTCTTAGGATCGCACTGATTGTTCTGATGATTGTGGCCATCTTGTTGTTTGTCTTCTTTCAGGTGTCTCAGATTCGAAAGGGTGGCGGTGGTTAAATTGTTAAGACATCCTTAATAAAGCCCTAATTCAATTCTCAATTTTAACTTTTCTTCAGACTACTGCGCAAAAAGGGAAACAGGGTTAAAAAAGAATAGCTGGCAAATAGTCAGTGTGTTATTGCCACCTCCATCAGCTTCAAGGGGTGGGTATGGGGACAGTCTTCGAGTTAAATCGACGTGGCACTTTTGACATCGAGTCAGCAAGAAAATTGCTTCCCCTTGTCTTTAAGATCACATCTGAAATCGATGATGAATTTCAGAAACTCATGGAACAAGTCAAATTAGCCAAAGATCACGCAAACCTTGATAAGGTGAGCGACACCGAATCCCAGGTGCAATTGTTGATTGGACGTTGGGAAGGCAAAATCATGAAACTTGGTCTCGAGCCTAAGGGCGTTTGGTTGGTGGATTTCGACACCGGCAACGGATATTTTTGTTGGAAATACCCAGAGATGGATATTAAGTTCTGGCATGGTTACGATGATGGCTTTTCAGGTCGCAAGCCCATTGACGGCCAGGCACTTCAGCCAGAGATTTAGCCGCTTTTTATTGGAGATGGAGTGCTTTTTTTGGACCTGCTACCTGGCTTTTTTCTTGGACTCTTCGACTTTGCTTTCGAAATCTTGAATTGAGTTATTCAAAGTATTTTCGGCGTGATATTTTTTGATATCGCTGGCCGCTTCTTTTTTTGCATGCATTTTTTCGATGCCCTTGGATTTCAGACGATCTTTTTGGGTTTTCATGAAAGTACCCCCTTTGGGAGTATACAAAATATATTTATCATTGGCTGGCAGATGAATGTAGACATCAAAGGGCACCACGACATCGTTGGCGAGTTCGTCGATATCCAGACTCATCATGTCCTCGGCTCGGGACTCCCCAAGGGTTGGCGCTGTCTTTTCAGTGGGAAAAAAAGCCATAGCCACTTCATTACCGTCATGAATAGATTTTTTCAGAAAATCAGCTTTGTCCACAGCCCAGCTTTCGAAGTCTACGGGCTTAATGGTGATCTCCATAGTTTCGTTGCCATCCATGTTGACTCCTTCTTTTTGCAAAAACTGAAGGAGACGGCTTTGAATTGTCATAAGGAGTTCATCATCGAATCGACGATTCTTACCCATGGCTGCCACTAGGTAGCCACGAAATCGGCCAGCATCAACACTGAGGCAAATACAGTTTTCGGAGGCATCCAGCTTTTGGACAGGGGTATTTGGGTCAGAGGCTCTGAGCGAGTTTTCCAAAGCATCCTCAACGCCTTTACGGATAGCCTGGACAGCTTGCTTTCGGTTGGTGAATGCTGGGCCAGTAGCCTTTTCTTCTTTATTAAAAAATTGAAATCCACCAGTGGCCTTTGTATTGGTCGAATCATTGCCAGCAAAGGCCGGACCACCTTGATTCTCATTTGTAGTATGGTTGCTGGCAAAAGCAGGTCCTCTCTGAGGGTCATTGTTTGTGCTATTGCTGGCGAACGCTGGTCCTCCCGCATTTTCATTTGTTGATCCATTGTTGGCAAAGGCCGGACCACCTTGATTGCCATTGCTATGGATTCCGTTTGCGAACCCGGGATCGCCTGGTTTTGGAGGAAGGGGGCTGTTATTGACAAAAGCGGCCCCACGCTGTTGCTTCATACGCTCTTCATATTGAGCGAATGATTCTCCCTCTAGTTGGCCCTCTTGTTGAGGCATAAAGGCAAAGTCGAAATTTCCAGAACCATCTTCATTGTCGTTGGCAAAAAATGCACGAAATTGATCTCGCATTGAACTGCCTGTGGCAGAACTATCTGCGAAACTAAATGATTCTTTAGTGCCAACCTTTTTTAATGGATCTTTAGGGTTGAGAAGGTCTTTTTCCATCCGAATAATTGTTCGTTCGATGGCTGGTCCACTCACGGGAGGAATGATTTGGTAAGGCACACCCATCTCTTGCAAAATAGTCATATTTAAGGTGTTTGCAATATCAGTATAAGTAATGACGCGAACACTACCTATTTGGGCTAAGATTTTTGGAAGGGCCCTGACTTTTTTTTGTGGGTGATTAGCGCAAATCAGAAAGTAATCCACAGGACGTTGAAAGAGTGCTTGAATGGCTTCAGCCAGTTTTATGGCAGGAATCACATTCCAACCGCGACTCCTAAGAAACTGCTCCGATGATTGCAAAGCCATCGGATTTGATTTCAAGATCAAAATATTTTTTGGCTGTTCTTTTTCTTCAGTATCAGCCATTAATGCAGTGTCTCCATTGTTCCATTATGGCTGAGCAAAGTGAAGGGGGCAATGGGACGAAAGCATTGAAAACTTAATAATCGCGTTTAGTCCAGAAGAGAAAACAGGTCTAGCTGTTTAGGTTGTTTTTCAATTTGTGGAAAACGAAGTTCGGTCTTGCCACTCAATGAAATCAAGTTAGCCAGGGGTACCTGAGCACTATTGTTTGAAATGCGACGAACAAGGTGAAGGAACAAGTGGCCGCAATATGTGGCATCTTCTTCCGCACGGTGAAAATCCGTGGTGGGAATATTGAGATGCTGTACCAAAGTACCGAGTTTGTAGTTTGGAAGGCCAGGAATCACTTTGCGAGCAATCGCCAAGGTATCTAATACAACACCCCGTGGAGCAAGGGTTTCAAATTTCTTGATAGATGCTGTTAAAAACTGGGCATCGAAAGTGGCATTGTGAGCGACCATCATGTCATCACCGCAAAACTCAGCGAGAGGGTCTAGTAGAGTTTCGATGAGTGGTTTGCCACGAACCATTTCGTCAGAGATGCCATTGACTTGGCTTGCTCCAGGAGGAATAGGCCGTAAAGGATCAATAAGTGTTGAAAAAACCGCATCCACCGCGCCATCAACAAAACGAACAGCACCGATTTCAATGATGCTGTCAACACCAGGAACCGTTCCAGTGGTTTCAACGTCAAAAGCAATAAATCGCATGCAAGCTCTCCTATGTCGGATCTGTTCAGAATTGGATCTTCACCAAAATATCATAAAAATGGCTACAGACAAAGGTCCAAGAGCAATTCCAAAAAACATTTCCTGAGAAAAAGTGTTTAAGAAACTTTGCTCAATCTGCAAACACATTTTAATCTAATAATGGCTGTGAATTTAAATGGTGAGTGATGAAAATACAGAAGTTTATTGTTGATGGTGATCTGATTGAGGCGCGAGTTCGTGAGGGTGACTCACTGCTAGATACTGCTGTGAGAGCGCGTTTGCCCTTGCACCATAGCTGCGGAGGAATGGGGACCTGTGGAACCTGCCGCGTTGTTATTAAAGAAGGCCTTGCGATCCTCGGCCCTCCAGATGAGGTTGAAGCTGAAATTGTTCGCGATCGTGGTTTCGCACCCCAGGAGCGTTTAGCGTGTCAAATTTCCTCAATGCCGGGCCTGTTGGTGGAGCTACCTGCCGTTGATGAGGAATCGTGAGATCGATTTAACTGATGAATGAGTGACTTGTGTTCTTTGAGCTTTCTGACTGTTTGCTGAAGTACGGCCTCAAGAATTCTCAACTCTTTATAAGTCGGAACATTGTGTAAGAAAATCCGGCGCAAGACCGTAAAAGCATTAATACGTCGTTTAGAAAGATCAAAACCAAGAGTCTCAATCCACGTTTTAATCACTTCATCGGGGAGAGTGTTAGTGGTCTTGAGTTGTCCCTCGAATCGGACTTCTCGTGGGCGAAATTGACCGTCAAGAGTGGTGCGAGTTCCTCCCCAGCTATCGCGCAAAATATAGAGGGACAGTAATGCGGCTTGGGCCAAATTCAGACTCCAGTTTGGCCCATACGTAGGCAAGGAGCACGCGAAATGGGCTTGATCAATCTCTTCGCCTGAGAGTCCGCAATCTTCGGGGCCGAAGAATAAGTAAACAGAATTTGTTTCAGATCGTTTAACCTCAGGAAGTTGTTTGATGAATTCAAGCCCCGACTTTAAATCATGTAGCGTGCGGGCACGTCCATCGCGAGCCGTCAGGGCGATACGAATACCCGAAGGATTAGCAGCCAGGAATTCCTCCCAAGAGTCGTATTCTTTGCGTCCAACCAAACCTTCCTGTCCGTTAGCGGCCATTTGTTGGGCGTCATAGTTTATGTCGCATTGGGGCTGAATCAGGTGAAGTTGATGGGCCCCCATGTTGCTCATGGCTCGGGAGACCGAGCCAACGTTAGATGCGTAGAGTGAACGCACTAATACGACATGGATTTCATAATTCAATTCAGAGGACGTCATTGGGTGATTTTAACTCCAAATAAATTTTGTTGCGGCAACAGGTAGTTTTTAACGTAATCGGAGACTCCGGCTTCAAGACTCCACTGAGGTGCGCTCATGCCAATGCGCCTCCATGAACTCATGTCGGCCTCAGTAAAGTACTGATATTGTCCCTTAATATTATCGGGCATTTCGAGCCATTTAATTTTAGTGGTCTTATCGAGGGCACCGAAAACACCATTGGCTAAATCAAGCCAACTGCGAGCAGTGCCAAATCCCATATTGTAAATTCCAGACACGGGAGTTCGGTCAATCAACTCTGCCATCCAGCGGGTGACATCTTTGACATAGACAAAATCGCGCAATTGGCAGCCGTCTTCATATTTGGGATTGTAGCTTTTAAAGAGTCCAAGTTCGCCGGTGGCAGTAACCTGATGGAAGGCCTTATAAACCAAGCTCGACATTGGCCCCTTATGGCCTTCGTTTGGTCCAAATACGTTAAAAAATTTGAGTCCGTACCATGGCGTGGGGTTGTTGCCATGCTTTAATACCCAGCGATCGAAGGCCACTTTAGAAAAACCATAAGGATTGAGAGGTTTCAAAAGGTTTGGATCTGTCAGGTCTGAAAAACCGAGTTCCCCCGCACCATAGGTGGCCGCGCTGCTGGCATAAATATAGACCACTTTATTTTCACGACACCACTCAAATAATTTTTGTGTATAGAGGGTGTTGTTTTGGCGCAGAAATTCAGTATCCATTTCGGTGGTTGAAGAGCACGCACCCATATGAATTACGGCCTTCACGGACTGAGGTTCTTTTAGTACTGCCAGAAAATCAAAAAACTGGTGAGTGTGTACAAATTCAGA
>JBILOD010000180.1:0-7521 GCA_044374645.1 Pseudobdellovibrionaceae bacterium
GCGTTCTTGCAGAGGAACGGTGTCGACGCAGACGATATTTGTAAGGCCTCGTTGATTCAGTTCCCAAACCATTGCGCTGCCAATAAATCCATTGGCTCCAGTGACAATAAACATAGGCGTCTCCTTTTCCTAGCAGTGCAGTGAAAAAGTTCAATCTGCGGCGTTCTCGCCCTCAAATCTCACTTCAACGTAGTTCAAGCTACGCCTAAGTTCGATTAGAGGGCTGCGGCCTAGTATATTAGAACTTTCTGACCGCCCTGAATTGAGCCTTTCACCGACCTGCTAGTCTCAAAATCTAATTAATATTGATTCGTACCTCTCGGCAACTTGTCATTTGATCGATCCCTTAAAAAAGTGAACCCGACAGGGAAACCTGTCGGGTTCGGAGGGAGGGAATCACCGCCGGCATAGACCTTTCGGCCCACACCGCCGGAACTTTGAGTTATTAATAAATTAAATCGGTTACGGCGATCGTTTTACGAGTAAAAGTCATTTGAAATTCACTCGTTTTGGCTGATTTCGACTTCTTATTCTTAACGGTCATAAGGACCTTAACGCTGCCACGTCCATCGTTAGCAACGAGCTGGCTATTGATGACCATTTTAGCCAGTCGATTAGAGCTGGATTGAGCCCACTTGGCATTGGCGGGATCTTGCAATTCTGGCTGCGAGATTAAGGGCATTGTGAATGGCGCATCGCCGAAGCTAGCGAGAAGAGGACCTTTAAAATAGAGGTACTCATTGTCACTTGTCAGCATACGAATTTGAAACTCCGAACGTCCATTAACGACCGCAAAACTTTGCAATCGAATAGTTTCGATTTTTGAACCCGAAGACTTTCTGCTTTCAGAATTCGAAAATATTTGAGCCAATATTTCTGCGTTTCCGCCAGATGCGATGGAGCTTGGCAATTTGACTCTGACATCGGCTTCTGAGGAGCGCAATAGCGCCTCGGCCACAGCCTCACCAGAAGCTTGTTTGAGCTTGAGGGTGACATGAAAAACCGAGCACTTATTTGCAGTCGGCTCAGCTTCCATACAACGAAGTGTACCTTGGATATCAGCGTGAATTTCAGGGGCCACTTCAGGATGCATTTCGGAATTAGAGCTCTTTGCTGGTGTTTTTGTAGTAGAAGCTTGCAAGTCGGCAGTAGCGTTTTGGTCTTTGAATTTACCGGTGAGCTTCACTTCGACAGGCTTATCTTTAGAGGAACCATAAACAACTTGCAGTGTGTAATTTCCTTTGTTTGCGACCAGAATCTTGATGTCGCGAATCTGTTTCGCGAAGTTCAATGAATCTTGTTTACTTTGAGACTCTGGCGCCTTCTGTTGGTGAATGCGTATTTGAGTCATCAAAGAATCCATCGCGGAATCGGTATAGGCCAAGGAGTCTTTAGTTAAGAACCCAGTGAAACGTTTCTTACTTAAAACAACCTGGGCACCTTCACTTCCAGGAGAGGGGACCTCCTCTGCTGGCTCTTCAAGTGTGGGTTCTTTAAACTCTGCAGAGTCAAATTCGGCTTGTCGGGGATTAGCCTTAGAAGCATCTAGGTTCGCGGGTGTATTTTCGGTAGCGCGTGGATCCACATTGGTTGGAGCGGACTGAGCTGGAGTCCCCGCATCCTTAGAGTTTGGGGCGGCAGGGGTCGGAGTCTCTACGGCTACTTTTCCTTGAGCTTTGTCATCCAAGGGTTTGTTGCGTTTTCTCAAAGTACAGCCAGTTGTGCTTAGAGCAAAAATCACTAGTGCTGTGAAGAAGTATGGTTTTGATGTGAAACGCACAGAGTACCTCCCGCATTGGCCACAATCGCGGCTTCCGTGAGAGGTAGGAGCAAATTCGGGGCCATTTTCAATTGCGATACAGGCCCCTAGAACCAAAAAAAATTAAAGACAAGGAACAATTTTGGGCAATTCCCCTGTAAAACTAATCTTCATCCTCGTCTTCATCATATTCGTCCTCATCATCTTCATCCTCTTCGTCATCGTCGTCTTCATCCTCCTCAAAGTCTTCCTCAGCGGTAAACTTCAAAAGCCAGCCTTCGCCTTGGGGGTCTTCCATCAAGACCGAAGAATCTTCGATGAGAGTGGTATTGACCTCAGTCACAGTTCCTGTGACGGGACTGTAAATATCAATGGGGCCATCGCTTGTTTCTATGGTTCCGCAAACTTCATCGGCTTCGACGGTTTGCTGCTCTTCGGGAAAATCAAAAGAGAGAATTTCATCAAAATCAGCAATCATTTCTTCGGTGAGGCCTAAGGTCACTGTGCCCCCTTCATTTTGAACCCAAAAATTTCCCATATAGATCTTTACATCATCACTCATTTTATCACCATTTTTTATGTTTAAGTGTTCACCCTATCAAGATGCGTACAATCTCACAATCAACATTGCAGACAATCATTTTCTCGGCAAGGAATGACGAGGGTAAGTTCCCTATCGACTGAGTATGGAGCACTCAGGAGTGAGGGGAGTACCAAGAGGCCATGATTGGTTTTCGATTAAGAGTTCAAAGATCCTGCTGGAGGTCTTCTTCCTGATAGAGGGGGGTATCGGCCTCTTTTATAGCAGGTTTTGATGGCTTGGGGACGGCATTCTTAAATGGCATTGGTTCTGTAGGTTGTAGATAGACCTGCCATTGAATATCAACCCCTACAAAAATGCGTCGGCCATCTGCAGAACTATAACCAAGTAGCGAATTTCCCACTCCGCCGGTGAGGGCGAACTGTTTTGTGGCATTCCACTTAAACTGCAGATCTAAAAAATTGGCGGTCGGATTGGCGCTTCGGTAATTAAGACTTCCCACGCTTGTGCGGCGCAAGTAATTGGTGCGATCCGTTTCATCCTGGGAGTCGGTGGTAATTGAAGTTGCGCCGTCAAAAACGGCTCCTAAAAGCCAATTTCCAACAGGCCAGTGGACACCCAGTTGATAGGGAAGAAGGCTTGATAAACCTTCAGTTCGATACAAGACGCCGGCTTTAGCAAGCCACTGCAATCCTCCCATTTTCTTAAGAATCCATAGATTGGTCCCGAGCGAATGGGCGCCGTCTCCATAAAGTGGACTCGTGGAACTGGAGTTTGGTCGAAAAAGGGCCAAACCGGCTGTCCCTTCAAATAGAAAGTCAGCGAAGTCTGCCTCAAGCTTGTATTCGATTCCGCCCTTGAGGGTTTGAAAGCCACTGTTGTACTTGGTTGCCTGTCCAACATTGCCCTGGACCTGCACATAATTTATGCCTGCTGTCATGGCAAAGTGTCGGCTGAAGACATAGCGGTGGGCATAATCGAGAGTGGATGTTTCCCAGAAGCTATTGGAGCTGGGAAGACTTTCAAGCCGTCCGGCCGAATCATAATTGCCGATGGAATGAAAGGTTTCATATTGAAATAGGCTCTCACTCCACCAGGGGCGAAAAGCCTTTATGGTTTGGGTCTTAGCACTAGAAAAATGGGGCCAAAGAAGGCTAGTAAGGCTGATAAAAAAAAGGAAAAGGTTCGTCATTAAACCATTGTACAATTTTGGGGTGCAATGACAATATGTCTGGACTCAAAGTTTAATGAATAGCTAGTCAGGAACGATATGGTTGCGAAGAATACGGCTCAATCTCAGGCCCCAAAGGTCCTTATTTTCTTAACAGTCTTTCTTTATTTGATTGGTTTTGGAATCATTATTCCCATCTTGCCTCTGTTGGGTCGTGAGCTCGGAGGCAGTGCCGTTCAAGTTGGCTGGTTGATGGCCATTTTTTCGCTCATGCAGTTCCTATTTGCTCCGTTTTGGGGCCAGCTGAGTGATCGTTACGGCCGTCGCATGATTTTAGTTGGATGTTTACTGGCGGAAGCGGCCACTTATGTGTGGTTTGCCTATGCTCGGGATTTTTGGTCTTTGTTTTTAGCAAGAGGTTTAGCCGGTTTCTTTGGAGCGAGCCTATCCACGGCTTCGGCCTACATTTCGGATATCACCCCACCGAAGGAACGCTCCAAAGGCATGGCATTAATTGGAGTCGCTTTTGGTTTGGGATTTGTGATTGGTCCTGCGATTGGCGGCTCCACAATTCATTTTGCGCGGCAGTTTTCCTCAGAACCGCTGGTGGGTTCCACGGCCGCCGCCCTATTTGTGGGAGCTTTGTGTTTTGGTACCTTTTTGTTTGCGTACTTTAAATTGCCAGAGTCACTGCCGCCTGAAAAACGGGTGACTAACCAAAAACACAAACTCAATCGTTTTGTTAGCATTTTAAATAAATTTCGTTTGGAAAAGTTGCGCCCCCTTTTGTCCGTTTATTTCCTGTCAGGGTTAGCCATGGCTTCTATGGAGGCCACGTTGATTTTATATGTGGGGCAGCAGTTCGGATGGACTTCGGATAAGGTCAGCTACGGATTTGCCTACATTGGTGTGATCATGATTTTCACACAAGGATACTTAGTGCGCAAACTTCTGCCTGCTTGGGGAGAGCGACGAGTTGTAACCATGGGGCTTGCTAGCTTCACATTGGGCATGGGTGGAATTGCTCTGGCCAGCAATATCGAGCAATTGGCCATCGCAATGACACTGTTGTCGCTTGGGAATGGTTGCGTAAACCCTTCGATCATGGGCAGTGTGAGCCTCGTTAGTGCCGAAACCGAACAAGGCGAAAATTTGGGGGTTGCTCAAAGTCTGGCTTCATTGGGGCGAATTCTGGGGCCGTTGTTGGGGGGAGAGTTGTATGATTCGGTCTCCATCAAAGCTCCCTTTGTCGCGTCCATGATGTTGGCCAGTTTGGCGTTGTTGACTGTGTTGGGTCATTTTAAAACTTTACCCGATTCAAGGAGTCTTCACTCATGAGTTTAGCACTTGGTCAGATTGGTTTTTTTCAGCTTTCAAATCTTGCACGCAACAAAGTGCCCTATGCTCTTTTTTTGATCGAAGTTGATCCTCCTTCAGAAGTGCAGGGGGACTTGGCGTTAGTGATGAAATCCGCCATTCCGACCTCTGCCGAGTTGTTGTTGGAGAAAATCGCGAGTCTGCAACTGAAAACGGATCATCCCATCGTTTTGATGTGTGAACAGGGAGGTAGCAGCCTGTCCTGTTCAAAAGAATTGATCAATCGTGGTTTTGTTAATGTTTATTGTGTTAAGGGCGGTTGGAAAAATGTGCTGGTGGAAGCCGGGCTAAGATGACCACAATTTGCTTAACAAGTTTTCCTTTGTTTATTATTTAGGTTTTATAGGTAGTTTTAAGGCGGTGTTATTATGTCAGAAGGTTTATCAGATCGTTATAGTCCTCAAGAGGTTGAGGGGCGCATTTACAGTTGGTGGGAACAGTCCGGGCACTTTAAGTCTCAGGATCGCTCCACCAAGCCTCCGTTTTCTATTATCTTGCCGCCACCCAATGTGACGGGCTTTCTGCACATGGGCCATGCCCTCGATCACACTATTCAAGACGTTTTGATTCGATGGAAGCGTATGAGCGGTTTCAATACCATGTGGTTGCCAGGTACTGACCATGCGGGGATTGCCACTCAAACGGTCGTCGAACGTGAATTAAAGAAAACCGGCGAAACTCGCGTGGGTTTGGGGCGTGAGAAGTTTCTTGAGAAAGTTTGGGATTGGAAAAAGCTTTATGGCGATCGCATTTACGGACAAATGCGCCGTATGGGTGACTCCTGTGATTGGGAACGTGCGGTGTTCACTCTCGACGAGGGTGTTTCAAAGTCTGTTCGTAAAGTGTTTGTCTCTTTGTATAAAAAAGGTTGGATCTATCGCGGGCAACGCTTGGTTAACTGGAGCGGACCACTGGAAACGGCAATTAGCGACCTTGAAGTGGAACATAAGAGCATCAAGGGTTCGATGTTTCATATCAAATACCCACTGGAAAACGGCAAGGAGCACTTAGTTGTTGCGACCACTCGTCCAGAAACACTTTTGGGAGACGTGGCCGTGGCGGTTCACCCTGAGGATGAACGCTATCGTCATCTTATTGGTCAGCAAGTGAAATTACCACTGACCAATCGGACGATTCCAATCATTGGTGATACCTACGTTGATAAAGAGTTTGGCTCTGGTGTTGTAAAGATCACTCCGGCTCATGACTTTAATGATTACAAAGTTGGTAACCGTCACAATTTACCAATGATCAGCATATTGGATCGTCAATGTCGTTTGAACGAACAAGCGGGGTCGGGGTACAAAGGTCTTTCAGTGAATGAAGGCCGTAAAAAAGTCCTCGAGGATTTGAAAGCCCAAGAGTTGTTTGATCGCGAAGAACCGCATGTTCATTCGGTTGGTCACTGCTCGCGTTCGGGCGCGGTGGTAGAGCCATTTTTGTCAGAACAGTGGTTTGTGAAAACTGAAAACTTGGCAGTTCCTGCCAAGCGTGTCGTAGAGAGCGGAACCATTCGCTTTGAGCCCGACTCTTGGACAAAGACCTATTTGCACTGGATGAACATCATTGAAGACTGGTGTATTTCGCGCCAGCTTTGGTGGGGGCATCGGATTCCGGCATGGTATTGCAAAGATTGCGATCACACGACGGTCGCTGAAACTGATCCTGGTCACTGTGAAAAGTGTCAAAGCAAATCAATTCATCAAGAAGAGGATGTTCTCGACACTTGGTTTAGTTCTGCACTTTGGCCGTTCAGTACCATGGGCTGGCCGAACGACAATGAAATGCAAAAAACATTTTATCCCACCAACGTACTCGTTACGGGCCATGATATTATTTTCTTTTGGGTCGCTCGCATGATCATGATGGGGTTGGAGTTCAAGCGGGATGTGCCTTTCCGTGAGATCATCATTCACGGATTGGTGCGCGATTCTCAGGGGCGCAAGATGTCGAAGAGCCTAAATAACTCTATCGACCCTGTCGAAATGATTGAAAAGTACGGTGCCGATGCCCTTCGTTTCACATTGATGGCATTGACGGCTTCTGGTCGTGATTTAAAATTCAGTGAGCAACGTCTCGAAGGCTACCGTAACTTCATGAATAAGATCTGGAATGCCACTCGATTTAGCTTGCAGAATTTGCAGGACTTTAAAGCTCCAGAGGCCGGAGTAAAGGCATTGCCCAGCAAAGCTCATCTTTCACTCTACGATCAGTGGATTATCGCAAAGACGGGTGAGGTTGAAAGAAGCGTGCGTGAGGCTTTAGAGGCTCATCGCTTTTCCGATGCGGCGAACGCCATTTACCACTTCGTATGGCATGAGTTCTGTGACTGGTACATCGAGTTTATTAAGCCGATCATGAACGAAGGTCAGCCTGAAGAAAAACAGGCCACGCAGTTAGTATTAGCGCAGACTCTCAACCGCATTATGCGCTTATTGCATCCTTTTGCGCCTTTCATCACTGAGGAATTATATCAAAAACTTCCAATCAAAGGGTCTGCTTGTATCATTGATCAATATCCGACGGAAGATAATGATCGCGAGTGGTTGCAGTGCTCGCACGCACAAGCGGCCTTTGAGATTGATTTGGTGAAAGAGACGATCTCTGCGATTCGTAACATTCGCGGCGAAAACCGAATCAAGCCCGGTGAAAAAATCACCGTACGCATTGCTC
>JBILOD010000156.1:0-8120 GCA_044374645.1 Pseudobdellovibrionaceae bacterium
CGGCCATCGAAGTTTTGGGTCGTATTGGTCAGTTGACCATTGGCGAAGAAGGCAACCTATCGAAGTGCGCGGTGGCGCCTGTGACGGTGGGAGAGTCTCGCTTAAAAGTGGTAGTGCCACTTGAGGGATTGGTCGACATCGACGAAGAAATCAAACGCGTTGAGAAGACCATTGAAAAGCTCAGAAAAGACATAATTGGTTTAAGCGGGCGTCTCTCCAATGAGAACTTTATCAAGAACGCAGCGGAAGATGTGGTCGAAGCTGATAAAGCGACGCTACAGCAAGCCAAGGTTCAAATCGCGGCGCTGGAAGAGGCGTTGATTCGCTTAAAGGGTTAGTTGACGACTGGACGAATAATTCAAAACAATATTGGATTACTCGTCAGTGGACGGATTTAGGCCTATGTGCTCAAGGCCTTTTTGCCAATGCATAAAGTAAATTCCATCCACGAGCCGTGATTCTGGATTTTGACTCAGAACATAGGCTTCGTGGTTTTCAATGGACTTCACAAGGTTCGCGAAGCTTTTGAGTTTGTCATACTGAAGATTGAGCGGTTTTGATGTTGATTTGATCTCGATAAGTACCTTTTTTTGTCCGGGGCGATCTATGACTAAATCAATCTCGGCGTCGTCCTTAGTGCGTAAATAGAATAGCTCCCAATCCGGCTGAAAATATTTAATGAGCCTATAGATTTCTAAAACAATGAAATGCTCGAAGGCATTTCCGTAACTGAGGCTCATAGGTTCGATGGGTATGTTGATTTTTCTCTCTAACGTACGCTTTATACCCAGATCAAAAAGATAAAATTTTGGATTCTTTCTCTGCCGCTTTCTCACGGATTCATGATACGGGTGTAAGTAAAATCCTATATATGTGTCTACGAGAATATCAAAGTAAGATTGAACAGTGGGGACCTCGACTCCAATATCGCGCCCGATTTTTGAAAAATTGAGAATCTGCCCATTGGTTTGTGCGGCAACCTCTAAAAAATTTCGAAAGGGCTGTAGATTTCTTACGAGCTGTTCCGCCACGATTTCGTCTTTTAAGTATGTGTTTACGTAGCTTCGTAAATACAAAATGCGGTCACTCTGATCGAGTTCAAAAATCTTTGGAAGACTTCCCCATTGTAGAGTTTGGTCTAGATCAAAAAAATATTTCATTTCATAGGAACAGTAGGGGAATAGTTCATAGAGAAACGCTCTGCCGGCGAGCAGATTTGCCTGTCCACGTTTAAGTTTACGACTACTGGAGCCGGAGAGCGCAAATTTGAAATGCTTCTCCTCGATGAGCTTATGAACGATATCGAGAAGTGAAGGAATTTTTTGAACCTCATCGATAAAAACCCAGCGTTGCCCTGGGTTGGTTTGCTTGTAGTGGGCAAGTTGCTCCAGCAAATAGCCTGGCGAACGAGAGTACTGTTCTTCGGTTTCTGGAATGAGCAAGTCTATAGTGAGGGCATGGGGAAAAAGGCTCCGTACGAGCGTAGATTTACCTGTTCCTCGTGCGCCTAAAAGGAAAAAGCTATGATTTTTTGATAAGTTAAGTAGTCTATTGACCATGATTTAAATTATACCGCCATTTTTAAAGTGTAGTCAATGAAAAGAGCTTGGTGTGAGTTTTATCCCCCAATGGCTTAAGTCCAGTAGGATTTTTGCCGATGAGACCATAGTCCCGATTATGGGTCATGAACTTTTCAGTTCTGGATGTCATGAGGAGCGGAGAGATGGCTTACAAATCACAAGTTTATGTCATTAAGCATTGGGTCCTTGTGGCACTTAGCGCTCTCAATTTGGACGTCACGGTCGCGCTAATGGTTTTGATGTTGGGCCTCGGTTGTGCACCTCAAAATACAGAGATTGGTCCCGCAGATAGCGCAATGACAGACAATTCTTCGAATGATGGCGGGAACACCGACAACGGCGGAACGGGTTCAGGCGGTAATGGATCAGGGGCTGGTGGGACCGGTGCGACAACGGTAGCGGGTCCAGCGGCCTTTAGCTTTACCGACACCACCGGCGCCGCTCTTGGTGTTGAGGTCACTAGCAACTCCGTAACATTAAATGGTTTCACCGGGTTGGTTTCTGCCGCGTGCGTGGGCTGCTCGCAGATTTTGCGCAATGGCGTGCCTAACGGCAACACCGCGGCGTTTTTGCCTGGAGATACTATAGCGTTGCGGTTGGTATCAGACACCTCACCCAGCGCTGCAAAGACCGCCCATGTGGTCGTTGGTGGAACAACCTCAGGGACTTGGACGGTAACAACCACGGATAACACGCCCACTAGCTTTAGTTTTACCAATCAAACAGGTGTAAACACGAGTGCTCCGATCACGAGTAATACTGTGACACTGGGTGGGACATTCACCAATGTGACAGCGACCTGTGGTGCAGGTTGTATTGGGATTTCCCGCAATGGCGCAGCCTTTTCGGCAGGGCCTGTGAATGGTTTCAATAGTGGTGACACCATCGCGATTAAACAAACGTCATCGAGTAGCTCAAACAGCTCCACCACGGCGACGGTGACGGTGGGTTCAACTACTTCCACCGCATGGCAAGTGACCACCACCAACGATGCGTGCGCCAATGGGGGAGTCACAGTTGGCACGGTGTGTGCCGATGGCACCATCTATGCGGGTCTCTCCCCCGATGGGAACGTTCGAATGTTCACCACTAAATGCGATGCTGGCCTCCTCAAAGGGGATGGCAGCTGCGAAACGGACCGCGCTTCCAACACCGGCGTAAAAAAGAATTGGAGCTCGATCGCTTCAACAGCCATCGGAATCACCGCCACTTCCACTGGACGCGTCAACACCGATGCCCTCTATGCGCTGATCGGGCACCCCAATCACGGCAACTTAGAATCCGTAAAATACTGTTATGAACTGATTCAAGATGGCCACGATGATTGGTATCTGCCGGCCAAAGACGAGCTGGATTTGATGTATGATGGTCGCGTCGCCATTGGAAATTTCGAGACCACTTCGGGAGACTACTACTGGTCCGCCACTGAGTACAGCAATATCCGCGGTTGGTCTCAGCGGTTTGCCGATGGCAATCAGATCTACGACGATAAGCGCAACGTTTTATGGTTTCGTTGTGTCCGCTCCGAGGGGGCACCCTCGGCCCCTTCCGGGGGTGGGAGTACCGGCCCCGCAGCCTTCAATTTTGCAGCCACCACCAATGCAGCCCTTTCCGCAGAGGTCACCAGCAACACCGTTACTCTCACAGGCCTCAATAGCATGGTGTTTGCAGCCTGTGTGAACTGCACCCACATTATTCGAAATGGGGTTGTGAATGGCAACACATCCATCTTTATGCCCGGTGATACTATCGCCTTACAAATGATGACAGCCGCCACACCAAACACGGCGACCTACGCGTATGTGGTCGTCGGGTCGACCACTTCAGGCACATGGGCTGCGACGACGTCTAATAACACGCCTACGGCGTTTAGTTTTACGAATCAAACAGGTGTGAACACGAGTGCTCCGATCACGAGTAATACTGTGACACTGGGTGGTACTTTCACGAACGTAACAGCCACGTGCGGGGCCGGTTGTATTGGGATTTCCCGCAATGGCGGTGCGTTCTCGGCAGGGCCGGTGAATGGATTCAATAGTGGTGACACCATCGCGATTAAACAAACGTCATCGAGCAGTTCAAGCACTGCCACCACGGCGACGGTGACGGTGGGTTCAACCACTTCCACTACTTGGCAAGTGACCACCACCAACGATTCGTGCGCCAATGGAGGAGTTACAGTCGGTACGGTATGTGCCGATGGCACCATCTATGCGGGTCTCTCCCCCGATGGTAACGTTCGAATGTTCACCACGAAGTGTGATGCTGGCCTCCTCAAAGGGGATGGCAGCTGCGAAACGGACCGCGCTTCCAACACCGGCATTAAAAAGAACTGGAGCACGCTCGATTCAACACACACCGGCATCACGGCCCCTTCCACTGGGCGCGCCAACACCGATGCCCTCTATGCGCTGATCGGGCACCCAAATCATGGCAACTTTCAGTCGGTAAAGTACTGCTATGAATTAGTACAAGATGGGCATGATGATTGGTATTTACCAGCCAAAGATGAGTTGGATTTAATGTATGATGGCCGCGTCGCCATTGGAAATTTCGAGACCACCTCCGGAGACTCATACTGGTCCGCCACTGAGTATGAACATAGCAATGCTTGGTCTCAGCAGTTTACCGATGGCTCTCAGAACAGCTACTCCAATAAGGCCAACGCTTTATGGTTTCGTTGTGTCCGCTCCGATGGGGCACCCTCGGCCCCTTCCGGGGGTGGGAGTACCGGCCCCGCAGCCTTCAATTTTGCAGCCACCACCAGTGCTGCCCTTTCAACTGAGGTCACCAGCAACACCGTTACTCTCACAGGCCTCACCAGCATGGTGTTTGCAGCCTGTGTAAACTGCACTCACATCATTCGCAATGGGGTCGTGAACGGCAACACATCCATCTTTATGCCCGGTGATACTATCGCCTTACAGATGATGACAGCCGCCACACCAAACACGGCGACCTACGCGTATGTGGTCGTCGGGTCGACCACTTCAGGCACATGGGCTGCGACGACGTCTAATAACACGCCTACGGCGTTTAGTTTTACGAATCAAACAGGTGTGAACACGAGTGCTCCGATCACGAGTAACACTGTGACACTGGGTGGTACTTTCACGAACGTAACAGCCACGTGCGGGGCCGGTTGTATTGGAATATCACGCAATGGCGCAGCCTTTTCGGCAGTGCCTGTGAATGGTTTCAATAGTGGTGACACCATCGCGATTAAACAAACGTCATCGAGCAGTTCAAGCAGCTCCACCACGGCGACGGTGACGGTGGGTTCAACCGCCTCCACCGCGTGGCAAGTGACCACCACCAACGATGCGTGCGCCAATGGAGGAGTTACAGTCGGTACGGTATGTGCCGATGGCACCATCTATGCGGGACTCTCTCCCGACGGGAACGTTCGAATGTTCACCACGAAGTGTGATGCTGGCCTCCTCAAAGGGGATGGCAGCTGTGAAACGGATCGCGCTTCCAACACTGGTGTGAAAAAGAATTGGAGCTCGATCGCTTCAACACACACCGGCATCACGGCCACTTCCACTGGGCGCGCTAACACCGATGCTCTCTATGCGCTGATCGGCCACCCAAACCATGGCAATTTTGAGTCGGTGAAGTATTGTTATGAATTAATTCAAGATGGCCACGATGACTGGTACTTGCCCGCCAAGGACGAGCTGGACTTGTTGTATGATGGTCGCGTCGCCATTGGGAATTTCGAGACCGCCTCCGGAGACTACTACTGGTCCGCCACTGATAGCAGCACTTTCTACGCTTGTGCTCAGAGGTTTAGCGACGGCTTTCAGGCTTCCGACCTCAATAAGCACGTGGGTTTTTGGTTTCGTTGTGTCCGCTCCGAGGGGGCACCCTCGGCCCCTTCCGGGGGTGGGAGTACCGGCCCCGCAGCCTTCAATTTTGCAGCCACCACCAGTGCTGCCCTTTCCGCAGAGGTCACCAGCAACACCGTTACTCTCACAGGTCTCACTAGCATGGTGTTTGCCGCTTGTGTGAATTGCACTCACATTATTCGGAATGGGGTCGTGAATGGCAGTACCTCCATTTTTATGCCCGGTGATACTATCGCCTTACAGATGATGACAGCCGCCACACCAAACACGTCGACCTACGCGTATGTGGTAGTGGGTTCAACCACCTCAGGTACATGGGCTGCGACGACGTCTAATAACACGCCTACGGCGTTTAGTTTTACGAATCAAACAGGTGTGAACACGAGCGCGCCAATCACCAGTAATACTGTGACACTGGGAGGAACATTCACCAATGTGACAGCGACGTGCGGGGCCGGTTGTATTGGGATTTCACGCAATGGCGGTGCGTTCTCGGCAGGGCCGGTGAATGGATTCAATAGTGGTGACACCATCGCGATTAAACAAACGTCATCGAGCAGTTCAAGCACTGCTACCAGTACCACCGTGACGGTGGGTTCAACCACCTCCACCGCGTGGCAAGTGACCACTACCAACGATGCGTGCGCCAATGGGGGAGTCGCTGTCGGTACGGTGTGTGCCGATGGCACCATCTATGCGGGTCTCTCCCCCGATGGCAATGTAAAGATGTACACCACCAAATGCGATGCTGGCCTCCTCAAAGGGGATGGCAGCTGCGAAACGGATCGCGCTTCCAACACCGGCGTAAAAAAGAATTGGAGCTCAGTGGCCACGTCGGGTACAGGCATCACCGCCACTTCCACTGGACGCGCCAACACCGATGCCCTCTATGCGTTGGTCGGGCACCCCAGTCACGGCAATTTTGAATCCATAAAATACTGTTATGAACTGATTCAAGATGGTCACGATGATTGGTATTTACCAGCCAAAGATGAGCTGGATTTGATGTATGATGGTCGCGTCGCCATTGGAAATTTCGAGACCACCTCCGGAGACTACTACTGGTCCGCCACTGAGATCTTCGCTCTCTACGCTGGGACTCAGCGGTTTACTGATGGTTCTCAGATCGACAGCTTTAAGAGCAGTGCTTTGTGGTTTCGTTGTGTTCGGAGAGATTGATCATTGAATCATTTAATTATTTAGCAAGGCAGGATCAGCTTTTTGGTTTCGTTGTGTCCGGCGTCGAAGCCGCCCTTTGGTGCGGCAATCTTTACGTTTGAGGTTTAATGATGACAGTAAAGCGCTCTTCAGATTCTGACCTCCATTTTGAAGAAGTTGTTCGAGCTTACCTCGATTGCCGATGGTGGAAGCGCCGATCACTTTATGCCATGGAATTTGAAATGGGCTCCGAGCATCGTTTTTGTCGTTGATCAGCCCGGTGGTTGTTTGATCGGTAAACAAGGTAGGTCTGTTCTCAGTGTAAAATGGACTTGACTCCGAGTTACTGTAAAGTAAAATGGACCTGACTCCGAAATACTTTACACTCACTATAAAGGTGATTCTTGTTCTTGGAGGTGGGGATGGCCTTGATATCATCTTTGAAGGTTTTGCCAGAGCGGATTTATGTGTCTTTTATAAAGAAGGACTTACATAAGAAAATGGTTTTTGTTGGCGGGCCACGCCAAGTAGGAAAAACAACACTAGCGACCTCCCTCCTCGATCACTATCAGGCTGGTCACCCAGCCTATCTCAATTGGGACAATGAACTAGCAAGGAAGGCCATTCTCAAATCGGAATGGCCCAAGGATCAACCCTTAATTATTTTCGATGAAATTCATAAGCGAAAGGGTTGGCAAGGGCTTGTCAAAGGGATTTGGGATACGTGGAAAAATACCCAAAAGTTTATCATAACAGGATCAGCCCGGTTGGATGTTTTTAGAAAAGGTGGCGATTCCATGTTGGGGCGTTACCATTATTATCGGATTCATCCATACACTTTGCCCGAATTAGGAAATTCAAATGCAAATCTGCAAACACTCTTTAAGTTCGGCGGCTTTCCGGAACCTCTCCTTGAGCAAAACCAAACTGAGCTTCGGCGCTGGCACTTACAGAGAGTCTCTAAACTTGTCAGAATTGATTTGAGAGACTTAGAAAATGTGAGTGACTTGGATAAAGTCGAACTCTTAGCTGAAAGTCTCCCGAGTAAGGTCGGAAGCGGTTTGTCTTATAAGTCTTTAGCTGAGGATCTCGAGGTTGCGGATAAAACTGTGAAAAGATGGACACAAATTCTAGAGAATCTTTATTATTGTTTTTTAATACAGCCTTTTGGCTCGTCAAAGATTAAAGCTGTAAAAAAAACTTCGAAGCTTTATATGTGGGATTGGTCACAGGTCGAGGATGAGGGGTTTAGATTTGAAAATATGGTGGCATCCCATCTTCTGAAGCTGTGTGATTTCTGGCAAGATACCCAGGGGTTTCGCTGTGAACTAAGATATATTCGGGATGAATCTGGAAAAGAAGTCGACTTTGTTGTCCTTCGAGATCGAAAGCCACTCTTTGCTGTTGAGTGTAAACTAAAAGACACCGATGTGTCCCCATCCTTGCTTTATTTTAAATCCAAGCTCGAAATTCCGAGGTGGTATCAAGTGCATCTTGGAGCCAAATCAAGAGTCATCTCTCCAGACTTTTC
>JBILOD010000554.1:0-2861 GCA_044374645.1 Pseudobdellovibrionaceae bacterium
GGCAGATCTTAAATAGATTTTGATGAAAAAGGCCCAACTTCTCCTTTGGAATCGCTTCGTCTCTCCCTTAACGTGGGCACCCCTTCACAGAGGGGAAACCCCGCCCTGCTACGCTTCGTTCGATTTGAAACTCACCGCCTTGAGTTTGGCTCTTCGTCATCAGACTCTAAATAGCTTTGGCGCTGCGGCTCCTGTTTGACCTATGGCCCTGGCAATTAGCCTATTGACCATACCCAATAAATGGCGTACATTTATTGGGTATGGTCAATAGGCTAATTAAAGTATCGGAATCAAATAGTTTTTTTGTGCTTGGGCCAAGGGGGGCTGGTAAGTCAACCTGGTTAAAGAGGAACTATTTGGCAGAAAGTAACCACAACTTTTATATCAATTTACTAAAGCCGAAGTTAGAGGATCATTACCGGCGTAATCCGGAGAGTCTTAAAAACGAAATTCAAGGCCAAAACTTTGAATGGGTCATCATCGATGAGGTTCAAAAGGTTCCTGCTTTGCTTGATGTGGTCCATGATCTCATCGAGGAAACAGGTCAGAAATTTATTCTCACCGGATCGAGTGCCAGAAAACTAAAGCGGGGTGCGGCCAATATGTTGGCTGGTCGTGCATTTGTATATCATTTGTATCCATTCTCGGCCCACGAGCTTGGAAGCGCCTTTGATCTTAGTTCTGCTCTCAATTGGGGTTTGTTGCCCAAGCTAATTCACCTTACAAAGACAGAAGACAAAACGGATTTTTTAGAAAGCTATTGTTTAACTTATCTGAAAGAGGAAATTCAGCTCGAGCAAATTATTCGAAAATTAGAACCGTTTCGCCATTTTCTTGAGGTGTCCGCTCAGATGAATGGCAAAGTCATTAATTTTTCGAAAATTGCTCGCGAGGTCGGTGTTGATACCACTACGGTGCAAAATTATTATTCCATTTTGGTCGAGACACTTGTAGGGTTTCATGTAAATGCCTTTCACACCTCAATTCGTAAAAGGATTGTTCAGGCCCCAAAGTTTTATTATTTTGACCCTGGTGTCGTCCGCGCATTGAATCGGGTTCTCGAATCGCCCTTGTTGCCACAAACCTCCGCCTATGGTTTTGCATTTGAGCATTTTGTCATTCTTGAGATTTGGAAACTCGCCCACTATCGAAGGAAAAAATGGAACTTTTCTTACTTGTTAACCAAGGATGGCGTGGAAATTGATTTGATCATTGAAGATGCGGTGCAGGGGCTTTTTTGCATTGAAATCAAATCGACGGAACGTATTCTTGAATCAGAAATTGAGTCTTTCATAAAGATTTCGAGGGATATTAAGAAAAGTAAGAGCTTTTACCTATCGAGAGATCCTGTTGCCAAGAAAATCCAACACGTGAACTGTTATCCCTGGCAAGAGGGAATCGAAGCCCTAATGGGTTGGACAGGCCCTTCGGCTGAGTTTTCTTGAAAATCTCTATGTCGTTTTTAGAGTTGATCCTTATTCTAAAAACCTGAGCACCAGCATAAAAAAGGCTGGTAAATACTATTTCTATGATATTGCCCGCGTGAAGGGCCTTCGACCTGAACTTAAAGAATCGGCTCAGCTTGTGAATCTCGTCGCACTGTCGTTAAAAAAAGAAATTGATTTTGCCATTCTGTCCGAGAATAAGGTGAAGGTGCTTATGGAGGTCAAGTTGAGTGACCCAGAAGTGTCAGGGGCCTTTCTAAAATCTGACCCGATCATCCTAAATACTCCTAAGGTCCAACGGGTTAAAAATTTATATAGACCATTTACTGCTCGAAACGGAACGTTCGTTGAGCCGTGTTTGAATTACATCGAGAATTTAGATCTTAAAGCCGATGTTCTGCAAAGAAGCCAAAATTTCTGTAAGATCACTTTCTCGGCGTTGATCTTGGAGATTGGAATGACATTGGCTCTGCACGCGTCGAACTAAAAATGGCACAACCATGAGGATGCTTTTCTGATTTCCACGCCAGTCGTTGTAACGTACTCCCTCTTTAGATTTTGAACCAACTGTACCCTCTGCGAATTTTTAAATGTAGGGGCAAAAAGCTTAAAGTTTGGAGAAGCATCCGAATCGGCCCATTTGACCTCAATCAATTGGGAGCAATCTTCATTCGACTCTGGGATCATTGCGAAATCGATTTCGCGACCACCTTTGACTTTAAGAAAAAAAAGGTTGAAAGGTCGGCCTTCAACATCTGTTCGGAAGTGGCATTCTTTCAGTAGTGAACAAGCCACAAGATTTTCTAACCTTTGGGCAGAATCTCCCTGAACAAATCCTGTATCATAGAAGTAATACTTTGGCTCCTTTTTTACCGCTCGGGAAATGTCTTTCGAATAGGGTGGCACCTTGAAAATAACAAATAGGTCTTCCAAAATTTCGAGCCACCGTTTTACAGTTTTGGGATCTTTTTGCAGATCAGTGGCGAGAGCGTTGATAGAGATGGCCGAGCCTACTTTTGTTCTCAAGAGTTGAATGAGAACCTCTAGGCTCCCGAGGTCTCGAACCTGCTCCAGGCCTGCAAGGTCTTGCTTTATAATAATATCAAGATGCCCTTGCCGCCAACGGCGATAGTCTCGCTCGTCTCCGTTCATAAAGGGCTCAGGATACCCACCGACTGTCATTAGTCGACTAAATATTTCCTCTTCACTCATTTTGATGTTGGAGGAAGCAAGCTCTTTCAAGTCAAAAGGGTGGAGGCGAAGATAAAAATGGCGGCCGGCCAGTGAATCTCCCACTTTTTTGAGGGCATTAAGTCTTGCGCTGCCGGTGACAAGAATGGGTGGGTTGTTCTTTTCTTTGTCGTAGATGCCTTTAATCCACGATTTCCACTTTGGCATTTTGTGTAGTTCATCAAA
>JBILOD010000043.1:0-12884 GCA_044374645.1 Pseudobdellovibrionaceae bacterium
TAATTACTAAGGAGACACGGGGAAAACGCAATGAAAACAACCATTTTGATTTTACTACTGGGCCTCTTTAGCGTCACTTCTTTCGGGCAAGATCGTTATACAGAAATGCTTCGTAGTTCTTATACAGGTGTTTTTACGAACTTAAACAACCCAGAGGTTGCCTCAGGAGTGGTCATTGCGTCCCCTTCTCGTCAAAATCCAAATTATTTCTATCACTGGGTTCGGGATGCCGGTTTAACCATGATGGAACTTGTTCAACTATACCAACTACCATTAAAACCTGAGCGCCGTACTTATTTAGAGCAACGGATCAGTCGCTGGATTGAGTTTGAAGTTCGAAATCAAAATACAGCACTTTCCCGCTCGAATTTAGGTGAACCTATTTTTACAGTCACCGGCGACATTTATCCGCACCCTTGGGGACGCCCTCAAAGCGATGGCCCAGCCATTCGTGCACTCGCAATGATTGATTTCGCGTTTGCACTTATTGACCAAGGGCGCTCCGCCGAAGTCTTTAGACTTTATCGTTCGGAGTTCCCAGCACAAACCCCTATCAAAAGAGATTTGGAATATGTGGCTCACCAATGGCAGGAACAAGCCTATGATCTATGGGAGGAAGTGAGAGGTAACCATTTTTTCACTCGCATGGCTCAAAGAGCTGCGCTGATCCGAGGTTCACAATTAGCCTATAAGATGAATGACCCTCAAGCGGGAGCATTCTACTTTCAAAAAGCCCTTGATATCGAAAGAGCACTACTCGCCCATAAGAGTGACGCCAGAGGACACATCGTACCCACCTTGGCTCAAACCGATGGTTGGCGCCATAAGACTTCTGAAATCGATATTTCTGTATTGTTAGCCTCAATATATTTTTCACTGGGTGACGGCTTTTTCGATGTTGAAGACCCATGGGTTCTCGCTACCGCACGTAAAATTGAAGAGACTTTTGCTCAGTTGTACAACATCAATAGAGACGGCGTAATGTCCCCGGCTATTGGTCGCTATCCCGAAGACGTTTATACTGGAAATGGCTTTGGTGAGGGCAATCCCTGGTTTCTCGCTACGAATGCCTTTGGCGAATATTATTGCCGTCTTTCAAAACGAACCGCAAATGCCGCCGAATCTACTAATTACCTTAAAAAAGCTGTTTCTTTCTTAGATCGCACCATTTATCACTCTGATCCGGGCGGGCACATGCCTGAACAGTTCAACCGCAATAATGGGTTTACTCAAGGAGCAAAGGATCTCACTTGGAGCTATACTAGCTATATTCGCGCCTACCGAAGTTGTGCCAATGATGTCACCCTACTCGATCACAAAGAGTTAGATACTGCGCAAGAAATCAGCCACTGATTCGGCTGGCTTTTGTCACTCGATGATCAATGGTTTGGTCATCGAGTCCCAGAAAAAGTGAATGGATTTCAATTCACTCTTTTCTTTTATGATTTGAGATAAAGTAAAACGAGCGTTTTATAAAAAGAGGTTAAGTATGAAGTGGATAAATTTCAGCCAATTACAAAAGCTCGGCCAATCACTGATGGTGCCGGTTTCAGTTTTGCCTGGAGCCGGACTTGTCGTAGCGATCGGTCGGATGTTGCAAATCTATAGCACCCACGAAAACGTGGTCACAAACCCAGTCTTAAATGCTGTTGGCAAAATTTTATTTTCTTCGGGTCTCGCTATTTTTGAACAACTCCCGGTCATTTTTGCGATTGGTGTCGCTATTGGTTTTTCTGGTGGTGCCGGGATTGCTGGCTTATCTGCTGCGGCAGCCTACTTCACTCTCACCAATCTTCTGAAGGTTATGACGGACGTTCGCGGCCTCACTCTTGCCATCAACACGGGAGTCTTTGGCGGGATTATGGCAGGTCTTCTGGCAGCGCAAATGTACAAGCGTTACCACGAAACTCGCTTGCACCCTGTATTGGGATTTTTCTCTGGTAAGCGCTTGGTTCCAATTATGTCTGTCTTTTTTGTGGTGTTCTTAGGACTTATTTTAGCCTACGCTTGGCCCCCAATCCAGTCTGCTATAAATGATTTCGGAACCGCAGTGACTACATCTAATTTGGGTCCAGCATTTTATGCAGCTGGTAAACGATTGCTGATTCCGGTCGGCCTCCATCACGTCTACTACCCATCGTTCTTGTTTGACTTCGGACAGTTCACTACGGCGGCTGGCGAGATCCTAAAGGGTGATTCTCCACGTTATTTCGCCGGTGATACCTCCGCTGGCTTATTTATGGCTTCTGAGTTTCCAATCATGCTCTTCGGTTTGCCTGCAGCAGCCCTAGCAATCGTTTTACGTGCTAAGCCTGAAAAGCGCAAAGCCGTGGCAGGTGTGATGTTGTCAGCAGCGCTAACTTCCATCGTAACAGGTATTACCGAACCCATTGAATTTGCCTTTATCTTTGTTGGTCCTTTTTTGTTTGTGGCCCACGTCGTATTGGCATTCCTTTCTGGCTTCTTAACTCACATGGTGGACCTACACTTAGGTTACACATTTTCGGCGTCATTGATCGACTTTGTTGTTGGCTTTTATAACCAAAAGAATGCTCTTCAGCTTTGGATCTTTGTCGGCCCTCTCATGGGTGCCCTTTACTTCGCCAGCTTCTACTTCTTGATTCCTGCCCTAGGCTACAAAACACCTGGCCGAGAAGATGAAGATCTTAATAATGGCGATACAGTGGCATCAACAACCAATTTGCCTCGTTCTGAAAAAGCACAAAAAATCTTGATGGCACTCGGTGGTCCAGAAAACCTTAAGGCGCTTGATGCTTGCATCACTCGATTGCGATTGACCGTCAATGATATAGGTAAAGTGAACGAATCCGCACTTAAGGGATTAGGTTCTGCCGGTATTATGAAGGCTGCCGGCGGTAATCTTCAGGTAATCTTTGGTACAGAATCAGACCTCATTAAGGAAGAAATGAAGAAGCTGATCCAAGCTCCTGCTGTGATAGTAGCCAAAGATACTGTTTTGCATATTGGGTCTCCATTAAGTGGTAAATTAATTCCACTCAGCGAAGTTCCTGACGCAACGTTTGCGCAAGGAATGATCGGTCCGGGTGTGGGAATTGAACCAAATAGCAATACAGTTGTTGCTCCTTTCGATGGAACTGTTGTAAATCTATTTCATACCAAACATGCGATTGGTTTAGAGAGCGATCAAGGAGTTGAGCTATTGATCCACATTGGTATTGACACCGTGAAAATGCAAGGGCGTGGCTTCCAGGCCTTCGTTCAGCAAGGTGACAAGGTTAAGGCGGGTCAAAAGCTTCTGGAGTTCGATTTAGATTTAGTTCGTAAAGAAGCTAAATCCATCATCACTCCAGTTATTGTCACTAATGGTGCACAATACAAATCTCTGAAGCCTGAAGCAGCAAAAACTGTGGCCATTCTTGAAACAATGGTCAAAATTGAAAAGTGAAGGATATATGGCAACTATTGAGACAATCGTAACACTACTCACTGAAGATGGACTTCACGCACGCCCAGCTGGGCTTCTGGTTAAAGTGGCTGGTCAATTCCAATCAAAAGTGGAATTGACGGCCAATGGCCTTACAAAAAATGCTAAGTCCATCATGAGTTTGATGAGCATGGGCCTTAAAGGTGGCGAAGAGATCATCTTAAGAGCGGATGGCGATGATGCCGCTCAGGCCATTGAATCTATTAAGACGTTGTTTGAATCTCGTTTTCAGGATTAGCGTTATGTCACAAAAGTCATTACAAGGTGTGGCCGTTAGCGAAGGCCTTACTCTAGGAACTGCGAAGATTATTCATCTAGAAACACCCGCCATCGTGGAGACGCCTTGTATTGATGTCGCCGCAGAAATTGCGCGTTTTCAGAGTGCTTTAAATCATTCAAAGCTGCAAATTCAACAGCTCATTCAGAAAAAAGGCGAATTTCTGGGCGCTGAAGAACGCAAAATTTTTGAAGCCCACGTGATGATGATCGAAGACCCTGAGTTCGTCGATCAAATAACTGATAAAATTAAGACCGAGAAGACCGATGCAACTAAAGCCGTTGCCCAGGTCTCAGATGAATTTGCCAAAATGTTGGCGGCTTTACCGGACCCCTACCTCTCTGAGCGTAGCCATGATGTGCGCGATATTTCATTGCGCATTTTACGCAACCTCGTCGGACAATCACTTGATTTCTCGGTCTGTGACCAAAGTGGATTTATTTTAGTTATAAAAGATATTGCACCCTCAATGGTGGCGGAACTTGATCCTAAAGTCACAATTGGTGTGATTACCGAAATGGGTGGAGCAACATCACACGCTGCTATTTTACTTCGAAACATTGAAATCCCCGCTATTTTTGGGGCCAAAGATCTCTTTCAAAATATTAATGGTGGCGATACCATTTTATTGGACGCCATCAAAGGGCAGATTTTGGTGAACCCGTCCCAGGCCGATATGGCTCAGTTCAAAGACCAGAAAGCCGCATACCACAATGAAAAGACCGAACTCGAAAAACTTAAGTTCACTGAAGCTGTGACCAAAGACGGTGTGCGGGTTTATTTGCACGCCAACATTGGCGGAACTGCCGAAATTCCAGTTCTCAAAAAATTCAACCCTGATGGTGTAGGTCTTTTCCGCACTGAGTTCTTATTTTTGGATCGGAAAGCCCCGCCGACAGAACAAGAGCAGTACGAGATTTACAAACAAATTTTAGCAACGATGGACAACCGCAAAACCATTATCAGAACACTTGATATTGGCGGTGATAAAGATGTCCCCTATTTGCGTATTGCCAAGGAAGAAAACCCATTTCTTGGACTTCGAGGCCTACGTTATTGCCTAGAGAACACCGAGATTTTCCGCACCCAAATTCGCGCACTCCTGAAGGCCAGTGTTTATGGTTCTCTGTATGTTATGTACCCTATGGTAACAACCCTTGATGAACTTAAGGCTGCACAGACAATCGTCGGCGAAGAGAAACAAAAACTTGTATCCTCTGGTGTGAAAGTTTCAGATACAATCAAATTTGGAATTATGATTGAAATCCCCGCAGCGGCAATAATGGCTGAGGCCTTTGCTCCTCACGTGGACTTTTTCAGTTTAGGTACTAATGACTTGATTCAATACACCACAGCCTGTGACCGCCTTAACCCTCTGGTCAAAAACCTTTACAGCTCCTTTGAACCGTCTGTTTTGAGACTGATTGATATGGTTTCAAAAGCATCCATTAAACATGGTAAAGAGCTCAGCATTTGCGGAGAAATGGGTGGCCAGGTGACTATGACTCCATTCCTTCTTGGTGTTGGTATTCATCATCTCAGTATGTCCTCCACACTGATTCCAAAGGTGAAAAAACGCATCCTTGGTTTGACGATGGCTGAATGTAAGGAATTGGCGACTGCCGTTCTTAAAGCGAGCACTCCTAAAGAGGCTCAAGAGATTCTTAAAAAGCCACTATGATGTTATTGCAACTTCATAGCTACACTAAAAAACTCGCATCTCAAAAATGCGAGCTTTTTTTTTGAAACCAGGTTTTTGCGAAAATCAATTCCTTGATTCTACGAAGCCCAATTCCTGCTCGGGATGAGCGAAGATTTTTTTGAGGGTACGGGCCATGTGACTCGCATGCATTCCGTCGATAACACGATGATCAAAGGTCACACTGAGACTCACAACATTCTTTACCAACACTTGATCATCAACGACCCACGGCGCTCGTCGAATGCTACCAATGGCGATCAGACACGGAATGCGTGAGTATGGAACTAGCGGAACAAAGGCACGATCCAGACCAATCGAGCCAAGGCTCGTAATCATAATAGAACCAAAGGGGTCCTTGGGCACCCCCAATAGCGGTGACCATAGGTTCAGTGTGTACATAATGTAAGAAGAGAGATCGAGTAAGTAACGACTGAACCAGGCTGGAATCAAGCGCATGGTTTTTTTCATTTCCTTGTAATCTACATCACCAGTATCCCGAATGCGTTTCACTTTTTTCTGCATGTCGGTGGCAATTTCACAAATGTTCTTTTGATCAATTCGCCGAACGGTAGTTCCAGAAAGGTCTTCCCCTTTAGTATCGGAAGCCACTTGAAAGAAAATATCAATATCAGAACGACGGTAGAGCTTGCCCCAACGGAGAATACAATTCAATTCCGGGTGACGACGAATCGTCTCAGCACAGGCCTTTCCAACAAAATGAGTCATAGTGAGTTTGGAGCCCGTTGCGGCACTCACCTTATCCAAATATTTCAGTGCAGGTTCAACATCGTAAATGAGTTCTGCATATACACTGGGATCACCCACCGTCCGCCATGTGCCTAGGGCCACCTTACGAAAGGCAGTGAGTTTTGCTTCACCTCTATAACTAATATTCCGACTGAATAAACCCATGATCACCTCACTTCAGCTCACTCAAGTGAGACCAGCCAATTGTCGGCAAATGGAGGTCTCACAATTTCGAGGCCACACTACGAAAGCTTTGGGAGTCGTAACCTATCTCTGTTTGACAGACAAAGTTAAACTAAACTCTGCAATTTTTTCAGTTCCAGTTTTAGCGGGAGTCATCGCATAGGATTCAAACGTGAAAGTCTGGCGTTCTTTGGTGAGGCGGGCTTTCTTGACCATCTCGCGAATAACTTGCCCTTGCTCACAAACAAAGACCACATCAGACTCGGCTCGTTTCAAAAATTTGGCACTAAAGTCCTTAAAGAGAAAATCAATTTTTCCTTCTTTTCGAATTTCATCAAGAACATGTAGTGCAATGACAGCCTCAGCCCCCATACAAAGAGCCCCAAAATACACCACATTCAAATGATTCTTGGTACGATAGGAACAAGGAATTTTAAGTTGGCTACGTTCCACGCCAACCTCTAAGACTTCCGGCCACACAAAAGCTAAAAGGGGTATCTTTAAAATGGACCCACCGCGAATGCCCCAATTGAGCTGAGTTTTTACTGGAATTTTCGACAAAATATTTTGAACCACTGGTACCATATTAACCCTCCACCTTAGGCATTGCAGCTAGAGCTTGTTTATATTCATGAATCATTTTTTCGATAATAGCATGGCAACTCAGCTCACTTTCAATCAACCCAACACTTTGTCCCGCGCTCCACACAGTTTTCCAGGTGGGTTTTCCAATGGCACCCTCAAGAGACCTCATTCCCAGATAATGAATGAGAGGAACGACATATTTTTTGGTCATTGGATTTTTCTTTAGAACTTCGATGGCCCACGGAAGATCGCTTCCCATTTTTTCAGTGTAAGGAGTTTTGATCACGGCGGCAGGAGTTCCAGATAACCGCGTGGTCATAATAATATCTTCGGGAGACGCATTAATCACCGCTTTTTTGTAATCATCACCGACCTCAGCTTCTGTACAGGCAATAAAGCGGGTTCCAACACTGACTCCGCTCGCTCCGAGAGCTAACATGGCCGCCATTGTTTTGCCATCGGCCACGCCACCGGCCGCCACGACAGGGATACTCAATTCTTTGGATAACCAAGGGATCAACACCACTGGTGAAATTGGTCCCGCATGGCCGCCGGCTCCTGTTCCAACGGCGATGACACCGTCGGCCCCCATATCTTGAACCTTGAGAGCATGATCTAAATTGGTCACATCACAAAGCACCTTTGCGCCGTTTTTATGGGCCTCACGAATCACCTCTTTAGGGTTTCCTAACGAGGTGATAAACAAATTTACGCCATGATCAAGAGCAATACGAAGATCGTCTTTTTGTCGGGTATTAGATTTATTAACGATAATATTAACCCCAATGGGCTTTTGGGTTTTTTGGCGAATGGTTTTTAGGGCTTTTTCGTAGTTCTCAATCGGGCGATAATTGAGAGCCGGGAAGGTACCAATCCCACCAGCCTCAGATATTTGCACCACCATTTCTTCGTTGGAAACTAAGAACATCGGCGCACCAATGATAGGAACCTTGATGTTGAGTAACTCTGTCAACTTTGTTTTGATTTGAGACATATTTCCCTCAATAAGTTCTGTTGTTTCAAATATACACAGGAATTGAGGCAATTCAATCACGAAGGTTTTAAATGGATAGAGGAGGTAGTGCAGCGTTACCGCTTTCAATATCAGCCAGCCTAAAAAAACAAAAAAACTTTGTTTCAAAGTGGGAGGCCCTATTTTAATGATCGCGGGAACTTGATAGTCTTGACCTAATAGCTTGGAGCACTTAATGAAATCATTAAACGTACGTTGGCGAATTTATCTAAATCTATTGCTGCTCTCAACAGTGTTAATTACGTCATTTCAGAACTGCACCGACCAACAACTTGTGGTAAAGGCCAACCCCAATCCTATCGGGGTTGAAGTCATCACTGAATAAGATTCGCGATTTACCACACGTGTTCGCGTAAACTCACCAATAACTTTCGATTTCCGGCAACCCACAGCACATCACCAGGTTCAATCACTGTTGCTGAATCTGGATTCAAGAATCGGCGCCCATTTTTTTCAATTCCAACCACTAACCCCTGAGTGGCCTCTCTCAAACCGCACTCACGAATCGTCTTGTTTGCAAATGGCATGTGCCCATCAATCATAATCGCTTGCAACGAATAGTCTAACCGAGAAAGGTCCACGTCTACGGTCTCAGCTGGCTGACACTCCAACTTAAAGCGTGTGATCTGCTCATCTGTGCCAATCACTTGAAGCTTGTCGCCCGGAAACAAAACTTCATTTCGTCCAGGTGAGGTGATCACACGATTCCCCCGCTCAATCAACGCAATGGTAACTCCATATCGCTCACGAATCTTGGCGTCCGACAAGCACTTGCCTGCCAAAGGCGAACTTGAGTTCACTTGCAAACCCACAAGATGAGAATCCCAAGGCGCGATTGGCAATACAAAACTCGCCGATTTGGCGATTTCCTTTTCTTGAAGATTCTGTACAAAATGACTCCTGAGGAGTTCATAGACCTTGCCCATAGAGCGAGAAAGAACAATGGCCAAAGTGATGATCACTACGCCAACAGCAATAAGCACCGCATTGGAGCGCACAAATCGTAATGATAAAACACTCACTAATGCGATCGAAAACAACCAGCGTGTTGCCTCAAACACCAATAAAGGTGCTCGATGCTTGCCACCTACCCATAACTCCCCTTCTGCTTGCCCGACTCTTCCCAGGGCAATTCCCCATAAGAATGGTGCCGAGCAGAGAACCGCCAGGACGAGTGCACTTCCTTGTGTCCACAAGGGTGAGGAGATCTGACTGGCTATCCAAGGATAAACAAACGAATCGACTAACAAAAAAATAGCCACCACCACAACAGTGTTTGCACCAATAATCACTAACGAGTTTTTCACGAGCACCCGCCAAGAGCTAGTGTGAGTCAGGGAGGTCGAATCTCGTCGAAAAATTTCAAGGGCCCTCAACCACCTCGTCGGCAAATGTTTTTCGATGGAAGCCACAACCACGTCACTGGAGCGAATTAAATAGGGCGTCGTAAAAGTCGTAATCGCAGAGACGCTGATCGCGATGGGATACAAGAAATCACTAGTTACTTTTAAACTCAAACCAAGAGCGGCAATAATAAATGAAAATTCCCCAATCTGCGCTAAACTCATACCTGTCTGGATGGAGTGGCGTAAACTCTGGCCAGAAAGAAGAGACCCAAAAACAATCGCAAAAATTTTACCCAAAATCAGCGCCAGGGTAATTGCTACTATTGGCCCCCAATATGCCACCAGGAGTGCGGGATCAATGAGCATTCCCACCGACACAAAGAACACAGCAGCAAATAAATTCTTTACTGGCTGAATCAAATGCTCAATTCGTTCACTTTCGATAGTCTCCGCTAAAATTGACCCCATTACAAATGAGCCTAACGCCGGCGAAAAACCAACTTGGGAGCTTAAGGCCACCATCAAGAAACAAAGCCCTAAAGCTGTGACCAGCAGTGTTTCTTCACGCAAATGCGGACGCATTCGTTTAAGCAATGTGGGCACTAAAAAAACACCCAGTAAAAACCATAATGCCAAAAAGAAAATTAACTTGAGTGCCACAATGCCAACCTGCAAACCTGAAAAATCACGACTCATTGAAATCGTCGATAGAATTACTAATAATAGCACCGCAACCAAATCTTCCATAATGAGGAGCCCAAAGACTAGTTTCACATACCCACGAGTTTTAACTCCCAACTCATCAACAGCCTGAAGAATAATGGTGGTGGATGAAATCGCCAAAATGCCACCAAGAAACAAGCTGTCCATCGACTTCCATCCGAAAGCCTGTCCCAATAAAAAACCAATCCCAAACATTACGGACATTTCAACCAAAGCCGTTAAAGTGGCCGAAGGCCCAACTCTCACTAATTTTTTAAAGCTAAATTCTAGACCCAGCGCGAACAAAAGAAAGATAACTCCGATTTCACCCCACACCCTAACGCTCTCTAAATCAATCACGTCGGGAAACCACCTGACCTGAGGCCCAACCAAAAAACCAGCTAAAATATAACCCAGCACCGCCGGTTGTCGCAAACGGCGAAACAGCATTGCCATAACAGCCGCAGCTATCAGAATTAAAGCTAAATCGTTTATGAGAGGTGGCAGATGCATCGACGATTTTCTCCTGCTTCGACGAAACTATACTGAAATGGAAGAGTTACTGTCTACTGCCATGTTAATTATTTGGAAAATGCGCCAAAATAAGACTGCCGTAAAAAACTTTTATTTGGTAAGTTTAAAAGTTGATAGATTCAGAGCAGAGGAGTCACCATGATTATGAAAAACCCATGGAAACGCCATGAAGGTTATTTTAGCGGGTATAATGGGCACAAGCTTTTTTATCAGGAATGGGCCCAACCAAAGCCCAAGGGACTCTTCGTTATTACCCATGGTCATGGCGAGCACTCTGAATGCTATCATCGCCTTGTGGATGGGCTCTACGAAAGCGGCTGGAATTGTATTTCATGGGATTGGCGTGGACACGGTCGCAGTGAGGGCAAAAGAGGATATGCCGGGCATTTTTCTCACTATGTTTGGGATTATCAAAAGTTTTTGGAACTCCTTTCCAAGCAAGAGGGCTATAAAGATGTTCCTTGGATTACCCTAAGCCATTCCATGGGGGGACTTATTCAAACCCATGAACTCATGGAAAACAAACTCAACCTGCCCATCAAAGCACAAGTTTTAAGCGCCCCCCTTTTTGGACTCAGAGTTGAGGTTCCTTTAGTCAAAGATATTGCAGCACTCACGGCCTTCCATGTTTATCCAAAACTGACACTCTGGAATGAACTTAAACCAGAACAGTTTAGCAGAGACCCTGCTATTTTAGACGAATACTCAAAAGATCCGTTGAGACACGACCGTTTAAGTCCTGGCGTTTATATTGGTTTTCTTCAGGCCTTCGAGTTTATACACAAGCATGCTCCTGATTTAAAACTTCCAACACTTATGCAGCTTGGGGGACTCGACACGGTCGTTTCCAATGTGGCCGCAGAGCAGTTTTTTGATGCTCTGGGCTCACCCCTAAAAACTAAACATGTTTATCACGATTCTTTACACGAAATATACAACGACCTCGATCGACAAAATTGCTTTAATGACATTCTTAATTTCATTCAGCCCTTTTCAGTGGAACCTACTTAGATTCTGTTGAAGAAGATCCTGGCGCCTTTGCAGGAGATGGATTCGCCCTGGGTGCCTGCGGACTTGAATTAGATTGTTTCATTTTTGCCAGTCGGCGATCCTCCAGTGCTTTGACCAATATTGGTCCCCATTTTTGAGCTTCAGCAAATGCCATCTCAAGACAAGGATTCAACCAGTTATCTTGGTTTACAAAATAGATTTTATCTTGATGGGGTTTATGCAAAACCTCCGTCGCACCGCTTCGTATGAGGCCAGGTTGTGAAACTGGCAATGAATGTCCCCAACGAGCTAGTCGAACCCCTGTTACCGCAGTGGCAGGTATTCCTAACGCCGGAAGGATCTCCTTTTCAATTTGCTCAATCATCTCTTTTCTGTATTTTAGGTAAGCGCCTCCCGAATAAATATTGGCCAACCCTACCAAATAAGGAAAAGGACGATACAATGTCAAAATTCCATTCTTGGCATCAGTAACGGCAAAGGTTCCATTAATGACACTTGTCACTCGATCTTCATCGGAGGACCCCTGAATGTCCTTGCCATTGATTTTGCCATCGCCCAAATTATTCACCTCATAGATCTGACTCGATACCTTTTGGTTGAGCATGATGTTGGCTACCAGATAAGAATTGTAGCGGATTCGCCGAATGATTTTTTCACGTTCAGGCTCTAAGTCCGTAAATATCTTACGCACGACGAATTTTGGACAGGCTAGCACCACGGATTCCGCAGCAATCGTTTTAACCTGCCCGTCCCGTTCATAGGAAACCCATACTTCATCTCCGACAATTTTAACTTGAAAGACAACACAACGGGAACGCACTCGATCGGAGCCCACTGCTTTTCGCAACTTCTTCAGGAGTTGCTCTGCAACAAATGCATTTCCTCCTGGGGCTACCAAATTACGGCCAAATTCACTGGCCAATTGATTCACTCCAACCGCAGCACTCACCTCCCGATAGGAGGCACCAAAAGTAGACCAACTAAAGTGCTCAAGCCATGTTTCAAGCTGAGCATGAATAGATTCAGTTCCCAAGACTTTCTTAATTTGATCGCGCAAACTCAGCTTATCCAATTCTTTCACAGTGGCCATTTGAGCCTCGGTTACTGGGGGGAACTCTGGAAATACACGGCCATTCTTATTTTCAAGAGTTTCCGTAAAATACTTTTCAAGAGTCGCCCATTGACTCGCTAGTGCCGGATCGCTTTCACCCTTAAAAAACTTTTGAAACAACTGACCTTTTAATAACGCTGATTTATCCGTGGGCGCAGCCTTTAACCTTCTATAAAGATCAAGCTCC
>JBILOD010000035.1:0-13926 GCA_044374645.1 Pseudobdellovibrionaceae bacterium
TATAGAGTTGATCCAAAGGCGAACCTTCTATTGGGGCCGCAAACGAAGCGGCACCAATTGAGTAATCAATTCCTCTCCAGGCTTCACCCCTTGAGTTCCCGCCAAAGCGATCAGCTCGCTCAAGGACAATCGGTATATATTTTTTTAATTGATAACCAGCAAACATTCCACTCATCCCGCCACCAACGACAACGACCGCCGCTTTTTCGGTGGGCGCCGGAACATTTCCACCAATCGTGCTGATAAATCGGGGAATATCCCATAAAATTTGATGGCTGTGGTCTGGTTCGTCGCCCGAAAACCGAAAGGGCGCAATCTCTCCGAACGTACGATCGATTGGACCATCATCTTCAGTGGTTGGCACACGTTTGAAGGTCTGATGGGAATTCGAGATCACCTCTATCTCATCTTCTTCTGCCTTCTTCTTGGAAGTTGAACAATGACTTATCAACATCGATCCTAGACCTAACCCAGTCATTTTCAAGACGGTCCGGCGATTCAATTTTTTTCGTTTTTCCTTCATACGGTTCTCCACATATCTAAGCAACCCATGAAGCCTTTCCTACGTCAAGTACCACGGGAGCAAATTTCTAAGAATAACCAGACCCAAGCCCAAATTTTTCGAGCGATTTCTTTGTCTAGTTTTGGGCGAGTCCTATACTTTATGTGTGAAGGAATTTTGACAGCATTTTTAACCTTCATATAACCTAATTTTGTTGATTAGGTTCAACGAGTTTATTGATTCCTCATGTTTTGCCACCAGGAAGGAAGCTGCATGAAAATAAAGCGCCTGCTGATTATTGAAGACGATTCCACCCTTAAAACAGCTCTCTTTCGTGCTCTAACCCGTTTCGGGTACGCGGTCACGACGGCGTCATCAAAATCTGAAGCTTCAACTTGGCTGGGTGGCCAAACCGCATGGGATGCCATACTACTTGATTTACAACTTCCAGATGGAACAGGGATGGAAATCCTTGCCGAAATCAAAAGAAAATCTTCAAGAACGCCCGTTATTGTCCTTACAGGACATGGCTCAGTTGAAAATGCAGTTATGGCCACCCAACGTGGAGCATTCAACTTTCTTGTAAAGCCTATTAGTTTAGATGATGTGATTAGCAGTTTAAAAGCGGCGCTCGAACAAAATGGAACTCCGCTTCAGAGTTCAACAGCCGAGATTATCCCACCAACAAGGTCAACCTCAACCGCCATCGTTGGCCAGAGTCAGGAAATCCATTATGTCCTAGATCTTGTCACCCGAGTTGCCGACAGCGACGCCACAATTCTCATTCAAGGGGAAAGCGGAACTGGCAAGGAACTCATTGCACGAGCCATTCATCAACTCTCCCCCCGTAAAAATGCGCCCTTTATTGCTATCAATTGTGGGGCCATTCCTTCAGAACTGCTCGAATCAGAACTTTTTGGACATGTGAAGGGAGCTTTTTCCGGGGCCATCGCCAATCGAGTAGGTCGATTCGAAATGGCCGATGGGGGAATACTTTTTCTTGATGAAATAGGCGACATGAGCCCTTCCCTTCAAGTTAAAATACTTCGCGCACTTCAAGAGCGTAGCTTTGAACCAGTGGGCAGTACCAAATCGGTTCATGTGAATGTGCAGGTGATTGCAGCCACACATGTGAACCTAGAAAAGGCCGTGACCGAGGGACAATTTCGTGAAGACCTATATTATCGACTCAATGTCATCCCAATCACGGTTCCGGCGCTTCGTGAAAGAAAAACTGATATTCCAATTCTAATTCAACATTTTCTCAAAGCTTTTTCAGGACGACGCCGTGAAACAATTGCTGGTTTTGCAGCCGATGCCGTCGAGAATTTAATGAATTATCCTTGGCCGGGTAACATCCGCGAACTTGAGAATTTAGTAGAGCGATTAACCATCATTAAGGGCCGCGGGCTCGTAGAGCTCAAAGATTTGCCCCCGAAATACCATGTCAAAATGTCCACCGTACACACGCCTGCTATCGAAAGCCCCCGAACCTTCGAACTTCCAATTGAGGGTTTAGATTTTAATGCTGCCGTGGACCAATTTGAAAACAATCTTATTATGAAAGCCCTCGAGAAAACCGGCTGGAATCGAAACCAAGCCGCCATGTTGTTGAAACTGAACCGCACTACCCTCGTCGAAAAAATGAAGAAAAAAGGCTTACGACCACCTGACGAATTGATGACTCTAAATGGTGAGGACTCCACCCCGTTGGCCTTGACCGAAAACATGAATCATCCTACCTTGGGTTAACAAAAACCCTCTGGCTATGGAGTTCTCATGTCAAAAGTTCCACGGTGGTTAAAACCATACTTCAAAGAAAATGACTCTGAACACCTGCGCCAATTTGTTCAAGGTATTGAGGCTTCGACACAAGCGGAATTAGTTCCTCTAATTGTAAGATCATCGATTGATCTACCATTGTTTCGAGGATTATTGATGACAATGTCTTTTGTGATCACCCTCGTGATCTCACCCTGGGTTCACGCCCATATTAGTTGGAACTTCCCTTTTTCATTTGAAGCCGTGGAAATCATTATTGGGATGGTTTTAATGTTGTTGGCTTTTTTTGCAGGTGGAAGCTCCACAATGGTTAAGTTCGTTTTCAATAAGTCCTATTTACAGAATAGTGTTTTCAGAAGAGCCTGTGCTGAGTTTTTTGAAAATCAACTGCACCATACTGAAAGTCGAACAGCGGTTCTCTTCATGTACTCTGTTATAGAGCGAAAGGCGATGATAATTGCTGACCCCAACCTGCGAAAAATTCCCCAATCACTTTGGCAATTAGCCATTGAAAAAATGATTGCCGCTGCCAAGCAGAAAAAATTTGTTTCTGGTTTTGAAGCAGCGCTGCAAGTTACCGCCGTTGAACTCACCAAGCACTTTCCACCGCTCCCGCATAACACAAATGAAATGGCAGACATGGTGATCATTAAAGAATAAGAACGCTCGTTTCAGGATTCAAAATGCAATCCCAAGAAGCACCTCGATTTTAGATTGAAACATCGAAGGCCTTTGGATCTGGCCGATTTGCAAGTAAGGTCGGGGCAGGATCACTGGGAGATGCCGGACCTGAGGTGTCAGTGGCGGGTGCTGTAGCTGTAATTGACTCGGAATCCAAAGTCGACAAACTGAGGTCAATTTTGAGTTCGGTATTTTCGGGAACACACGCTGGGAAGAAAACCAACAAAGTCAGTAAAAAAACCTCCTGACACCAAGAAATAAAAGGCCTTAGGTTTTTATGACGAGATCACATTCACCTGGCAAAAGAATCATCACCTGAATTTCAGTATTCGTTTCCATATCCAACGGAATCACTCAGACCCTTTGGGGGCTAGTCTTTTTGATCTCAACACTCCAGAAGGGCAGAATGAATTGTTGCAAGGGCACCTTCCCGTAGAAAAAATTCGCCTCGCAGCCAAGGTGCGCATTCCTCCAACCGTGCTAGGTGATGGCGTTCGAGAAATTTAGATTTTGGATTCTGAGGGGAATAAAACAACAACATGACATCGATTCGTTGAGGGCCATCTTTCGTGGCTACATCAAGGGCCCAATTGCTCCTTGCCTAAAGCGTTACGTAGAAGATCTAATGGTTGAATATCTAACTTGTAGTCACTTCAAGTATACAGATCATTTAGAAATGATCGATGGAGATCATAATTCCGCCATGTTCAGTCTTAATGATTTAAGGCTATTAAAATACTCTGATCAAGATGTTCGCCTACTTTTAGCAAAATGACCTTTTTAGCGCTCCAAACTGATTGACAGGTAGTTCTTTGGGCCTACCATAAAAAGTATCTATTTGAGGAGGTTGATTTGGTGGCTCATACTATTGGACGGCGGAAAGCTCCAGACGGACCTCAATGTCCCAACGATGCCGAACACTTACAAGACACCATCATCCCCTACCTGATCCGGGCCGGTGGCCAGGCTCCCTCCTGGTATAACTGCCAACCGTGGAGTCTCCGAATAGAAAACAACTCCATCCAATTGTTCCTTGATGATTCGAGAGACCAATCACTTTACGACTGGGGTCATTTTAATTCGCTATTGGCCTGCGGAGCTGTAATTGAAAACATCCTACTGGCAGCGAAGGGACAAGGCATAAATACCAGAGTCCACCTCCTGCCCGATCCAAGCCAACCACTTCTGCTGGGGAACGTGAAAATCTCACCAACAGAATCTGAACCCGTTACCCCAGATGATCTCGCCCTCGAACAAGGACTCTGGCAGCGCCATACGAATGCGCTATTGTTCGAGAACAGACCCATCACATCCCATCAGTTCGTCGAACTCCAGAGTTCCTGCAGCCCATACGATAAGGTTAACTGCTACTTCTCTGGTGATGAATCCAGTAAACAAAAAACATTCGCTGCGACATCAACAGCAGAGCAAATTCGTTTTTCCCGTAAAGATCTCCATGAACAGCTCCATCGTATGATTCGCTGGACCGAAGAGGAAGCACGCTCCCTACCCACTGGTTACACACTTCCCAGTATGGGTGTCTGTGGCATCGGCAAAACCTTCTTTCGGATCACTCGACCTTGGAATTTAATGAAACTGATGAATTACTTTGGGGCAGCAAAGAATCAAGCCTATCGTGCCAATTTAGGTCTTCTAAACTGCGGGGCCATTGGGCTGATCACAACTAATGGCAACACTCCAAAAGATCTGCTCTCTGCCGGACGAGCATTGGAACGTCTCTGGATTAAAGCCAATTTGTTGGGTCTGAACCTACAACCCCACAATACAGTGCTTCAATTTGAGTGGATTAGAAAAAATGGTGGTAGACGTGAGTTTAGCGCCGTTGAAAATTCAATACTCGACAAAGCCTTGGTTCATCTCCGTGGAGCGTTTCCGATCCTTAAAGATTCGCCAATCGAAAATGGTGTCTTTTTGTTTCGGATCGGTCACGGCCCTCCGCCTCTCGGCTACACTCTTCGAATCGACCCGACAATGGCAATTTGAAAGCGGTTAAAATTATAGTCCGTACCGCAATATTTTATGGATACCTGTCTTGATCTTTTCTTGAATCATCATCACTATTCATCCTTGGACCAGTGTTTCAATTGGCACGAGCGGTGAGGTCACCGCAAATGTGCTGCAAAAACTGAAACGCAAGGGCCGTCGCTGAATCCTGAAACTCTTCTTGCTCGCGAGGAGAGAATTCAAATAAAAACTGTTGTTTCTGATCTTCACATTTGGATTGATCAATGGGGCCGGAGTCGGTCACAAAATCGAGCGAAGTAGTCAATAAATTGAGACTTAACTCCTCACCCTCAGCAAGACGGGAATGGTTTCGACGTATTGAGGAAATCTCAGTAAGTAATGTTTGGATTTCTTTGCGCTGATGGTCCAGAGATGGCAACTGGCCCAAAACCATTTCGAGATTCTGAGCTTTCTCCATGATCGAGCGATAAGTCGATGAGCCCGCCAATGCACCAGGATTATCCTCAATATCAGGAAGGGCATTAAATTCAACCGCTTCAATTTGGTTTGATTGTATTTCATTTTGAAAGCTAGAGATCTCTTGGTTATCCAGGGCCACTGCAGAATCATTCTGCCCGAGACCAATTCCCATCTCCTTCACAGCTTTTGCCGACCGGACGGTTGATGATGATGATGATGGGCCAAAGGTATGCCAGGCCCATGCGAAGACAACCATTATAATTACAAGGCTAAAAAGGATTCTTCTGTGCATATGTTATTCCCAAGGTTTTTATTAAAGACTGCGGCGTACTGAGCAATTGAGGTCAGATACCCTTTGGCCATTCCCTCGCGAAAAATTCGGACGTAGGTGGGAAAGTTCAAACGGGATATTTTGAGCTGCACAAGCCCTCTAAGGTGCATTTCTTCAGTTGGCGTTAGCTCTTGATGAGTCATTTTGGCGAGCAACTTTTGTTGATAGGCAATAAGATGACTCGCCTTTTTCTGAGGAAGATCAATCAGTTTGTACTCGCGACTCGTACCATCCGCTTTCACCATCTGCACACTATCTTTTGGAAGTCCGACCGAAAAATCCACTTCTTCCCTACTAATCTTTGTATTGTTACTTATTCGATAGAGAAGCCAGTTTTCAAACAACATGTAAGCTGTCCTTGGCCCCGCATTATAGCCCAACAGAATCAAAATTTCCTGCATGGTCGCGACTTGTTTTGGACTGAGCTTTAGCTCATTGCGCGCCAATAATTCTTCCGCCCCCCGCTTTTGCCAAAGAGTCTGGATGCTGTTTTGAAGTGCTTTGAATGTCACTCCGTAGTAAATCATGCTGAGCATCGGATTGGGTGGAGCATAGATCACACTGCAACGTTCATTGATATCTGGATTAACGGTCTCTTGCGTTGGCAGGTTTTTCATGAAGTTCACAATGCGGCGACATGAAGGTTTGCTACTATTTTGAATGTAGTTGCTCCAAATATTTATATTTCGTTTCACTTCGCTCAATGCGGGCCCAGTGAGTTGCCCAATGCCAGCATCACCACCAACAACAACCTCTCCGGGCGAAAGATCTGGAAAAGGATAGGACGCCAGTTTAGTAGAAGCTCCATTTTTTGAAATCAATTTCAAAGGAGCAAAAGAATTGATATGAAAACCGCTTTCGTTGATGAGTTTAGGGACAATGGCTTTTTGCGGCAAATCGAGACAGGCCGCCACATCTACGAAACTGTGGTAAATGACATTGACATAATCATCCGTCATACATGGAGCCCAATTGTTTTGTACTGGCACTCCAGTTGGCTTAGTACAACGAGCAAAATTAGGAACAGGCTTTTCATCACCACGAAAAATATTTTTCACAAAATGTGACATCGCAAAGGCCACGCACTTTTTGGGAAGCTGAGCCTCAGCTAACTCAGCGCTCGTACGACTTTTGAAATACTGGTGCTGCTGATCTTGAGCCTTTAGCGCTCTCAGCTGTTTTGTAAGGTAATTTCGTTCAGGCGCGCAACTGCTAGATGTTTCAATTGGAACTTCGGAGAAGATGGTGCCGCCAAACTTACACTTCGTACAACTAAGATCAAGATTGGCCTTTGCAGTTATAGCCTGAGCAGAAGTACCAAAAATAAATAGCAACACTATGTTTAAAGTCCCAGACGTAACAAGGGGCAAAACTCTGCGCATGAATACCTCTTCTCTTATCATCTGGTTTGGCGACAAAAATTGGCCGCCCTACCCATAACTCTGAAACCGAGTTTTTGAACACAATAGCAGTAACCATACCAATTGGGCACGGAAGCCCAGTCACAGCCCCCCAATCTGGCCAATATGGTCTGAAATCAGCAATTTGGAGTCGAATTTTAGGAATTGCCAATCAGTGATAAAAGAAACCTGCCTCGGTACTAAGGAAATTATTACAAAGCCAGAAGCACAAAAAGAACTAAACTTTGGATATTTATTTAGAGTCTGTTCGGAGTTACCGGAAATAGAGTGGCGAAGTTAATTTTTTGAGCTGTTAAGGCGCAATTTTGAGCCTTAGCCAGCGGCTAAGGAGAAAAATTGCAACGGCAACAGGCAAAAAAGTAACGAGACAATCTGTTTTCGCTAACTCCGAACAGGCTCTATTTAGAGCCACTTTTTAAAAAGTGTTTTGGATAACCGACATTAGACGCAGAGGTTGTTAAAAGATACGAGAAGCGAGGAGAAGGTTTAGCGGGGTCTAAATCGACGACGAGCAACAAAGTATCTTTGAACAGGATCAAGTGTAATGTCGGTAGCCAAGGGTACTCATTAATAAGAATGAAGACCAAAAAAAACAAATGCTGATCATCCACTGAAACTAGAGTTCAGGATTTTTAGAGATTCTTTTCAAGTACAAAAAACTCCAAGCCAGGCATTTTAGGCAAACCAAAGCGAGGATTGCCATAGGGGAAAGGTTTAGTTTCATTAGTTCGTCGATATCCTTGGCGTTCATACCAGGCAATTAACTCTTCTCGCACGGATATGACGTTCATATACATCACTTTGCAGCCCCAAGCTTTTGCTTGCCCTTCAGAAAACTGGAGGAGCTGTCCGCCAACTCCGTGCCCCTGCTTTCGAGGATCAACCGTGAGCATACCCAAATAACAACGCGATACTTGCCACCGTAGGTTCACACATCCAAGAAGACTATTGTTACTCGAATCGACCACCACAAAAATTTTTGAACCAGGCTCCTTTAAAATCTCCTGCATCGCCCCACGATCAGTGCGTTGGCCGTCAAGCAGATGGGCTTCCGTAGTCCAACCTTGTTTGGCACCTTCACCTCGGTACGCAAAGTTCACAAGTTCTACCAAAGAGTCCAAATGAGACTCTGTCGCCTGAAAGATTTCAATCACGGTCGCCCCCAAGCATCTTTTTTAGGGGTTAAAATGCCTTCGGGTCAATTCCTATTCATTTTCAATATCCTGAAACTCACTGACTGAGCCAAACTTCAACTCGGTCGTTTTCTTTCAAGGGTGTCCCCGCGGACGGCTGAAACTCTATGACCTTTCCTGAACCATGCACTGAGACTTTGATTTCCCGATGCTGGAGTCGCTCCTGAACCTCCCGCATTGTTAACTCTTTAAGGTTAGGCATTGCATCAGTGGAGACAGATTCCTTTGGCTCATGGATTATCTCTTCAGAATTCAATTCTTTCTGTTTATTAGCAAGAAGAGGTAGCAAACCCTGAGCCTGCTCTTCCTTTAACCAGCGCGGTGACAAACCTTCATGGCGAACCGCAAAGGTGGCAATTCGAGAAAACAGGGGACCTGCGACTTGAGACCCGTAATATTGTTTCTTCGGCGAATCGACGGCAACATAAATGATAAATCTTGGATCATTAGCGGGAATCATTCCCACAAAACTGGAAACATAAACTCCCGGCAAATATCCACGACCATTCGGGTTCACCTTTTGAGCCGTCCCCGTTTTACCGGCCACAGGATAACCTGGTACGATGGCACTCACGCCAGTTCCCCCAGGAGCCACCACGCCCGCCAATAAAAAACGCAGGGTTTGCGCTTCGGCCTCATTGAGAATACGAACACCCTCGTTCATTTTGGATTGATCAACACCGTGCCCCCACGGCGCCGACCAAGTTTTTATGGGTGCTGCTAATTTCGCCGCCCGCGGTACTTTTAAAACTCCGCCATTAGCAATAGCGGCATAAGCGCTTGCAATCTGCAAAGGAGTTGCCGTCATGCCGTGCCCAAAGGAAACGTTGCTCAATAAATGCTGGCTCCACTTACCACCCTGAATGATCCCCTTTGCTTCACCCGGTAAATCCACTCCCGTTTTTTTTCCAAAACCGAAGGTCGATAACATTTGTTTAACGGAGCTTTCACCAAGAGCAAACGCCATTTTTGCCATTCCAATATTCGAACTGACGGCTAAGATCTCACTGATCGTGAGCCAACCAAAACGATGGTGAGTATCAGCCTCCCCAATGACCCGCCGACCGATCTTGAGTTGCCCATTCTCACAATTAAATTTTGTATTGGGCTGCCATTTTTTATTTTGCAGTCCTGCCGCAATCACAAATGTCTTCATCGTAGAACCCGGTTCGTAAGCCTCTAGGATCGGGCGATTACGCCAGTTCTCGCGAGCCAAGGTTTCCCCGCCCATTGGAGTGCCCACGGCATCCAATGCTCTGATTTCGCTAGTTTGAGCATCCAGGACAATGCCCATGGCGCCGGCGGCTTCTTGTTCGATCATGGTACGAGCTAACTCACGGTGCAAAACATATTGCATCTCTCGGTCGATCGTCAGTTGAACATCACTACCATCTTCAACTTCTGTCACCAACAAGCCATTCACTTGCAAGGGTCGCCCTCGCGCATCTCGACGCACCTGAACTCTCTTGGGGTTGCCTCGAAGAACAGGGTCATACTGTTTCTCAATCCCTTCTAACCCCACACCTGAACGACCGACCACTCCCAACACCGACTTCAAAATGTCTTCATCGGGATAAACGCGTCTTGGCTCTTCAATAAATCCAATACCGTGAATTTTCAGGCCCTTGATTTTTTCAACTTGATCAATAGAGAGCTGTCTTTCCAACCAGACAAAACGTCGTTTTTTATCTTTAAGCAAATTCAAAATCTCTCTGGTTTTTAGGCTCAAATGTTTTTGCAGTTGTTTTGCTACCAAACTACGATTAGCCCAAAGTTCCTGTGGATCAGCATATAACGAATACGCTGGTGCCGACATCGCTAATTCTACCCCATTACGATCATAGATGGAACCGCGACGTCCTTCGATTCTTACTGTGGTCTCATACTGCTTAGATTCAAGCCGCTCCAGTTTTTGGTGCGGAAACATCTGCAAGACAAACACTCGCAAAAGAAGCAAGCTCCAGATTACTGTAAAGCCCACAAAGACTATGACGATTCTTGACTTCATAGTCGAGTCCCCTGCCCATCGGCTTCATTGGACGAAACGGAGGTACTGACAGGAATACTTGGTAAATGAATGATTTGTTCGGAGCTGGCGTGATTGAGAGCCGTGCGCGTTTGAATTTCTTTTTCAATTTTTTGGGGGCGCAGGGCATTGAGCCTCTTCACTTCAAGGCTACGACGAGTCTCCATCGTTTTTTTTAATTCACGATTTAATTTTAGAACATGGTAACTTTGCCGACGTTCCTCCATCTGCAGAAACGCCAGCGAAAATAATGAGCCAATGATGATAACGAGGCTAATCAGACTCCTGTACGAACTTGTTGTATTTTCCACGGTGTTGTTCACTCGGTTTTCCTTTCTGGAAAATTCTTAACTTGGCACTCCTTGCCCGTGGATTCATTTTAACTTCTTCTTCACCTGCTTGTATAACTTTTTTATTAACACAAAACCCAGTGACATCGCCCTTAAAAATTTGTTTTACAATTCGGTCTTCCAATGAATGAAAGGTGATTACAGCCAATCTTCCCCCATCCTTTAGTCCAGCCATGCAGCGACGCACACCCTGTTGTACCCCTTCAAGCTCAGTGTTCACCGCCATTCTCAATGCCATAATACTGAGTGGCAGGATGGTGCCCTTTCACCTTCCATCCATCCACACGCTCGATCATTCCCGCTAACTGTTGTGTCGATTCCCAAGGTTTTTCCTGGCGATCATGAACAATGGCCCGTACCACTCGGTAGGGTTTCCGAATTTCACCTAAATCCTGAAAAATCCGAACCAGTTCATCCTCCGAACGTTCATTCAGAAGATCCGCAGCGGTTTCTCCTTCAGAAGTGTTCATGCGCATATCCAAAGGCCCATCCTGATAAAAACTAAACCCACGTTCCCCAATATCAAGCTGAGGCGAACTCACACCTAAGTCTAGTAACATAAAATCAAATACGCCCCACTCAGCCGTATCAAAATCACGGTAATCACGATGAATGAGTTGCAGCCGTTGTTCTTTTATGCGGTTAACAAAATTTGTTTGTCCAAACCGAACGGCGTCGGTATCTCTATCAAAGGCCACCGCAACAGCCTGTGGATACTCGCTAAGAAGGGAATTAAGGTGTCCACCTCTGCCGAAAGTTCCATCAAAAATACGATCTACAGAAACCCCTCGTGTTGCTTCAATCACTTCATTAAGTAAAACTGGAATATGAGTCATGCCTTTCCCATAAAGGTCGAAGTAATTCTTGGCAATCATTAAAAATAGAGTTTTAATTATCCTATGCTAGTAAAGTGTCCAAAATGTGGTTTTGATCAACCAAAAGATACTTATTGTGCCAATTGTGGCATCGAGATGGAGAGCTTTCGCCCCATCAAAGCCCCTCTTTGGAAGCGAATTGTAAAAAGCCCCTTGTTTTCTCTGCTGATTTTTATCGTGTTAGGCTATGGTGCTTTTCAATATCTAAAAAATCCAAGTGAATTTAGCCCCATCAAATCTAAAACTAATTATGCAGGACGGCTTGTTACCGAAAACTTGAATCGCCCTAACACTACTGGCTCAGTCCATTCAACGACAGAAGTCACAACGACAATGACTCCGACCCCAGCTCCCACCTCATTAAACTCATCGCCCACTGCCGCCCACGCAACCCCGACCCCCGAGCTTTCCAACACTACGACTGAGACGGCATCGGACTCCTCAACCTTGTCTGCAAACTTTTCTGCAAAAAATCCGCCTTCCGATCTGGCTGGAATCGAAGATTCGGCGGACTCTACAACCAAGCCCATCAATATCGATTCGATCACTGGACCCTTAGAGCTTGAAATCCGCTTCATTGAGGCACCAAATGCCCTCGTTCAACAGTTTCTTTCTGAGGCTTCTGAAAATAGCTCAGGTGATTCAGGCGAAATGAACTATGCCATTGTCAAAAACTCAACTAAGTGGCTGCGACATCGATCGTTCACTGAACACGATCGTTTCACTAAAAAGGTTCCGGCAGTAAAGAAAAAACTTCAGTGGTTTAGTGGGGGCCAAGAGCCTAAAACACAGGCGCCCTTTGGACTTAACTTTCAAGTTTCGATTCAAGAACGCCATGGCGGTCACCTCATTGGAGATTTGTTTATTTCGCGCTCAATTGTTGAGCAAGCTGACGATGGACAATACTCTACCCAACGCAAAGAGTTTTTGACCAATTTTGAGACTGACGTCGGTTCACTGATTGGCATTGTCGGCGTCATGCCGCATGCCATTTTAGAGAGTAAGGAAAAGGATTGGTTACAAGATTCTCTATTAAAAGTCTTTAATTCAGGTTCCTACTTATTAGGCGAAACCGAACTCCTCATACTTCTCCAGTTCAAAGGTGACTCCAAGTAAGGCACGTGCTAGACCCGAAGGATGACAACTAAAAATTCCATTTTTACCGAACACCATTACGGGCCCCGCGTCTATCTTCTGAATGATGTGTTTCACCACTCGCTGCTGGCAAGACTGTGCCACCCAGATACTTTTCAGCCCACAATCAATCAAGCTGTTGAAGCCTTATATAAACAACTTTTGACGACCGCGGTAAATAATGAGTTTGCCACCGAAAACTTTGCATCACCCACACGGATGACCTCGGCCCACCCTCATCACCCACTCACCGGCCTTCGTATTCAACAAAAGCAGCGAGTGGTTTGTGTCGATTTAGCCCGAGCAGGAATATACCCCTCTCAGCTTTGTTATGAGCATTTGCATTGGCTAATCACACCGGAACTACTGCGCCAAGATCATATTTTTGCGTCACGAATGACGGATGAGACACACGCGGTTGTAGGGACGCAAATCGGTAGCCACAAGATTGGTGGCGACGTCAAAGACGCAATGGTTATATTTCCGGATCCCATGGGTGCCACCGGAACCACAATTATATCTGCTATTGATTTTTATAAAAAGAGCATTCCTGGCCCCGCCAAGCGATATTTAGCTCTTCACTTAATTGTCACTCCTGAGTATCTTAAACAGGTGACAGAAGCTCACCCAGATGTAGTTGTTTACGCTTTTCGTTTGGATCGAGGCCTCTCTTCACAAGAAGTTTTAAGTTCTGAACTTGGAAAATTTTGGAGCCAAGAGCGCGGCCTAAATGACAATGACTACATTGTTCCTGGAGCTGGTGGCTTTGGTGAAATTATGAATAACTCGTTTGTGTGAAAGGAAACAAGACTATGATGGGCATTAAGATCGCCACAATGATTTCAGAGGCCGAGATTCAAAAACGGGTATCGGAAATCGGTAAAGAGATTACGGCTAAATTTAAAGACGACAAAGCTCCGCTCGTGGTTATCTCTGTACTCAAAGGCTCCTTTGTTTTTTACTCTGATCTCATTCGTCATATTGAGCTAGACTTTGGATGCGAGTTTCTTGGAGTGGCCTCATACCACAATAGCACAAAGTCCAGTGGCGAAGTGAAAGTGACCTTAGATTTGGCTGCGCCCATTGAAGGCAAAAATGTGATTATTGTGGAAGACATTGTCGACACTGGCCTAACAATGCAGTATCTCCAGAATTATTTGAAATCACGCAGCCCTAAATCGCTCAC
>JBILOD010000144.1:0-8455 GCA_044374645.1 Pseudobdellovibrionaceae bacterium
GGATGTTCAGGCAGTATCTTCACAGCTTGTGGGGATAAAAAAAGTTGTTGCAGGAAAATCGGCCTTTGCTGCCCTTCGAGGTGATCAGACCGTGGTAACCTGGGGATCAGCTACAATGGGGGGGGATTCAACTGACGTTGTGTCTCAATTAGTACAAATAAAGGATGTTTGGTCAAACGGGGATTCGTTCGTCGCGCTCAATGATTCGGGCGGTCTCGTGTTGTGGGGGAGTCCCACACAAGGTGGATCGCCAATGAATGCGAGTGGTTCTTTGACTGATATCAAGCTGGTCGTTCCAGGGATCGATTCCTACCTTGCTCTTCGAAGTAATAACACTATTGCGATTTGGGGGGCCGACAAGGCATTGATTTCAAGTAAAAATCTGAACTCCATTCTTGACGTTGCAGAGATATTTACCAGCAAATCAGCGGGTCCAAACTCTTATTCCACTATTTCAGGCACTATTGGTGCCAATGGAAATCTGTATACTTGGGGAAGTTCCTTTGGTGGCCCCGCGGACTTACCAAATGCGAACCTTGTCAATGTTAAAAAAATTGCGGTGAATGCTCTTGCTACGGCTGCGATCAACGGTAATGGTAAAATAGTCGTGTGGGGATCGATTGGAGATGGCGGCTGGATTTCAGCAAAAAATGAAAAGGATTTAATTGACCTCGTTGATGTGTGCGGAACAGCTGAGGCCTTCCTTGCACTTCGGTCTGACGGCAAAGTGGTCGCTTGGGGTGATTCCTATTATGCCGGAGAGTTACCGCAAAAAATCAGAAAAAATAGACGCAAGGTTGTGAGTATTTCTTGCCAGTACTCGAATATGGCGGTTGTTTTCGAGGATGGTAAGGCCGAGAGTTGGGGGAGTTACACTCTAGGAAATTTTCAAGCCCCAATTTCTTTCGATCAAGCGCGAGCGCTCAAAAGTATCAAGACTTTTGATTATGGTTACTTCGGTCACAGTTATGACCCCAGCTTTCAGATTTTGTTGCCTCCATTGTCGCCTTCCTATCGTTAAAATTAGTTGCTTTGTTTTCATCAGGTAATAGACTTAAGAAATAGAGAAAAGGTTGTATTTTTGTCACTTTACTTCTGTGACGAGAATCGTGTTTGATTGGAAGGATTCCATATGCGGTTAATGTTATTTATTCTCCTTTTTTTTTTCAATTTCGAGCAATGCCCAAGTAGATATGTCGCAAAAGGAACAGGCTTAAATTGGTGATGGGAAGATGGGGGTCACGGTTTTGTGCATCCCCGATGAGGAGTTTGTGAGATGGAGTTGAACCACCTTCGCTGTTTCTACGAAGTAGCTCGTGCGGGAAGTTTCACTGCCGCAGGCAAAAGTCTTCGCATCAGTCAATCGGCCCTGAGTAAAGCGGTCGCCCTTCTTGAAGACGCTGAGGGCGTTGTGCTACTTGAGCGTTCAAAAAAAGGTGTGAAGCTCACTCAGTTGGGCCAATCGGTTTTTGATCGCTGTCAGGTGATCTTTGGTGAAATACGACAAATTCAAGACCAGTTTCATGGAGCTACCAATCTATGCGAAGGAATGTTGCGTTTTGGTGCTTCCGATCACCTGACTCGGTATTTGTTGATTGATAAATTACAAGCCTATCGCCGTTCGTATCCAAAGGTGGTACCGAGCTTATTTGCAGGGGCTCCTAATGATATTATAGATCAGGTTCATCGAGGAGATTTAGAGTTTGGGTTATGTTTTACCAAGATCAAGATTCCTGGTCTCGAATATAAACGGATCGCGCCTTCGGAGCTAATTGTGGTCGTGAATCCTCAATATTACCGTAATGCCACTCTTGATGATATCAATCGCATCGGCATTTTGGGTTCCATCTCTAGGCAGTTCGAGCGTCATCCTTCGTATCGAATGTTTGAATTTTTAAAAGAAGATCCACCCATCAATTTTGAAGTCAACAGTCAGGAAATTCAAAAGCTTCTTTGTTTAGCAGGGGCTGGTTGTGCTCTACTTGCTCGGTTTATGGTACAAGAAGAACTCCGTGCAAAGGCATTGCGTGAGATCGTTTTGCCAAAACCGATCATTACGGATTTGTTGATGGTGAAAAGGAAGAATCATATCTTCACGCGACCAGCACAGACATTTGTTGATGAGGTCGTGCACCAGTTGCGCCCAGGTTGAGATTTCCACCTGATAACTTCCCAGATCTAGAAACATTCCATGGTCGTACTGGAGCCACCTCTGCCGTCGTTTAGAGCAATAAAAGAAACAAAGCATGTTCTTACTGTTCCTGCGCTTGACGTGGCCTTAAATGAAACGATCTTAGTCGCTGCATTACCAACTGCGTCTTCAGCAATAACTTCAACAGTACTGGCAAGATTTCGGTTTGGAGTGCTATCTGTTTTTGACTTTGTTTCTTCTGCCATTAAATTCTGACCATTCAACGTAATAAAAAACACCAATGATAAAAAGCGAAACATATTATTCTCCTTGATGGCTGTTCAATTCAAATCGAACGTTCACCTTTGAAGTTAACGCCAGTACGTTCTCTGGTCTAAATGATATGGGCTGCAGAAAGAAAAATAGACCTTGGTGTTGAAAATTAGTTTTTGAGTGTTCGCCGGCACTTTATTGATGAAGGCAAAATGGTATCAATTGTATACTCTATGTTGAAGCCTTCTTTCATAATGATCTTAAATCGAAGTTCTTTTTCCTGTGTCGTTGCAATCACCCATCCATTGTCCCGATGTTGCCCAACGGAGGTTTCCATTCCTATTTTGTGGCGATAGGAAATTGCCTGAGCAAATTCCTTCGATGGCGATGGACCTCTGACCTCAATGACCCCTTTGTTCATGGTGACGATCGATGAAATTTTTTGGGAAGAGGTCGAGTTGTCGACAAAAATGATTCGAAATTTATCATTGGCTATGATCACGGGAATTTCGCCAACAGGGGTATGGGCAACAACGAGAGTATCGACACCTTGTTGCAGTAATTCATTCTGGAGGTTTTCAGGGATAAGTTCTGGATTGGCAGTGGCATCGAAATTTCGGCCATAGACGATGCTGGCATTGTTGGCTCGTGTTCCTGGAATGGGCTGCTGGTATTTCACAAGCTCTGGAGCTCCGTCCTTATTCGCAATTCCAGAACTTATTTGATTTTGCGCCCAGCGGTTCAACTCCTCAACCCACTGATCAATCGTCGGAACTTTTGACTTGATATTAGGGATAAAACCGAAGGATTCAATCGTTAGTCCGCCATGAACAAATAGGGCTCGATTGTTGCGATCAAGAAACGCCAGTTGTGCATTCTGCAGGAATTTGCTCATGATGCCGGATTTTGGAGTTAGATCACGGAGAAAACTGTCCAATATAACTTTGTCTGAATCAATAGTGGTATTTGTTTTAGCGAGTGCTTGACGACGAAATTCAAAGGCCTGAGGCGCGCCCATCGTTTTATCTAAAATCCACTTGAGCCGTGTCACTCCGTCGTTGAAAAGGGACCTTGGCAGCGATTGGTCCTCAAGCCAATCAACAAATTTCTGGGAGGCGGCATCTTCATTAGGTTCCTGGTTGAGACCTTCCGGGGATAGTTCATGAGGTAATCGCAATTTATTGATATCACGATTTCCCAGAATCGAAACCACTTGGTCTGGCTGAGTTTGATGAAAGTGATTGAGGGTTTCAAGGATATAAAAAGCATCCGGTCCTTTATCAACGGCGTCGCCCATAAAGATAAAGCGATAACCCGGTTTTATGGATGGATGTCCCTCTGGATCTAGATCGAATGCGTCGCTGTTGGTGATAACACTATCGAGTCGTTCACGCTGGCCTTCAATATCACCAAGTACCACATTGATAAGGGGTTCAGAGGATTTTGACGGTTGATGCATTAAAACACCTGCTAAAGTTAAGAGAGTCAAAGCCAACAAATGTCTCCGACTGGTATAAATAGCCGACATAGATAAAGCCCCCAACATCGGCTTCCTTTTCTTTGCCCTTGGGTGGAATTCCAAAGTTTCATGCGAAAGGAACCGCCTCTTTTTCTAGTGTGCAACAATAGAGCCATTATAAGGTACTCGAATTCTTCTCAATTCGTCCTGCCTATCGCGCAAGGATCGAATAATGCATTCAGGAGAGAAATCGTCGTGACGAGAGCAAATCAAGACCCATCGAGCCAGGTCAATTGTTGGCCGTGTACATAAGTTCGACATACTAATGGGTCTCCATCATTCGTGCTGCGGCAGTGGTGGTAAGACCGCCGAGGGCACCCTTTTTTTTGAGGGGCCATATAAGAAAAAGTAAATAACAAATGTCTATCTATTTTCTCTTCAAGGGTTTTGGGTGAGGGTGTTGGTGGGGAGCCAATGTAAGATGATGGAACGTATGATTGCCATGAAGCACATTGTCAGTTTAGCATTGAGTTTATTCAGTCTCTGGAACCAATCGCTCGAATTTGAACACCGAGTTTCCCCACACTTCCCCTCGACACGGCCACTTGGACTCGAATGTCCGTGGCCGGTCGGGAAAGTGTGGAAAACTCTAGCAGCACGGTGAAAAAGTTCAATCTGCGTCGTTCTCGCTCTCAAATCTCACTTCACCGTAGTCCAGGCTACGCCTTCGCTCGATTTGAGGGCTGCGGCCTAGCATCTTGGAACTTTTTGACCGCCCTGAAGGGAGTTTTTCACTGACCCGCTAGTTTATCTACTGTGTGTGACTGATTAGGTGCTTCCTGGTAGCGTGCCCAATTCGGCAAGGCATCATCGAATTTATTTCTCAAACATTTTCTGTTGACGCATGTTTTGTGTTTTTAAAAAGGTCGCTATTGCACTTAATCAATTCTTTGGTTCAAAAAAGAGTGGCATGTTACAAAACGCCTTTTCAATGGAGTTTGTGAGTGTTTCATTGGGGAGTCAGAGTAGGCCTCTAGCCCTCCTAAAATCCCCATTTTAAAACCTGTGTTATACAAGTCTCCATAGATCTTATGGAGGTTTTTTTAATGAAAGCAATGACCGTCACGGCGATGAACACACATCTGATCGGTTGAGTTCGTAATGAACGCAAAATCACTCTCGAAATCATTTCTTACTTAAGTTTGTTTGAACGCTGTGGTGGCTATTTAAAAATGGGCTATGGTTCGATGCACGATTATATGACGCGAGTTCTTGGTTATTCTGATGATCAGGCCTATCGCCGCCTCAAGGCCGCGCGGTTGTATCAACAGGTTCCAGATTTGGCAGACAAACTCAATGAGGGATCCTTGAATTTAACCCAGATCTCTGAGGCTCAGAAATCCTTTGAACTTGCACAAAAAGAGACCGGCACGCCAGTATCGCTGGAAAAGAAGAAAGAAATTTTGGAGGCCATAGCAAATACCAATAACTTTCAAACGAAGGCTATTTTAAGTGAAGAGTTGAATCTAAAACCGATCGATGCAGAAAGGACGAAACCTCAATCCGATCAAACGGTGAGGCTTGAGATTACATTGACTCAAGAGCAGTTTGAAAAATTAACTGAAATCAAAAGTCTTTTATCCCACAAGGTGCCAGGTCAGGGAATAGCTGATGTTCTAAATATCCTTTTCGACCAGTTTCTTGATAAGCATGTTTTTAAATCAAAACACAACAATTCAACTGAGCCATTGATTACAGAAGTCCCTAACTCTGAGAAAATTGACTCTGACATTTCTAAAGCGACAGTAGCCGTTAAAAATAGTCCTCCTCGATCTCGATACATTCCTTCATCCATACGAAGAGCGGTTTATCAAAGGGCGCGAGGAGGTTGTGAGTATGTTGACCAGGGAGTCCGCTGCAAAAGCCGATATCAACTTGAAATAGATCATTGCAAAGTGCCATTTGCGCTTGGTGGAACCCATGAGCTGGACAATCTCAGAATTGTTTGTTCACGCCATAACTCTTATTTTGCTAGCCAAAGTAATCTGGGTTTTGAACAAACAAGTTATTTTCATTCAAATTAGAGTTTTCCACACTTTCCCGACCGGCCACGGATCTACGAATCCAAGTGGCCGTGTCGAGGGGAAGTGTGGGGAAACTCGGTGTTCAAAATCAAAAGACTGGCTCAGGAGACGGACTCCACTGAATGTTCATCTGACAGTGCGCTTCATGGTAATCTGGAAATTCAAAATAAATCACAATTTTCTGGTTACACAAATCTGAAATCAGATTTTCAAAGTCCGCTAGATTTTTGAGATAGGTTATCGGGAGCCATTTTTTGCCGTTTTTATTAGTCCGAGGATTTAAACAAAAAATATGTATGGCAGAGTGTAAATACTTTGGGCAGGCGTTTTTTGGCACTGTCAGAATCACTACAGTTGTTGAAAGAAGCACCTTCTGGTAAATTGCTTTGTCCGGATTATTGACAAATGTTTATCGAGGCGATCGAAAAGTAAAGGTGGAATTGATGTCTCATTCACAACAAGGCGAAGCCATAAATAGGTCACGGCAAAAGAATTGGATTGGACTATTTACCTGGGATGCTGCGAGAGGCATTTCTCTACTAAGTGTCTTTCTATTCACCTATGCCCATTTGCCAATGGCCTCGGCGACCACTTCCTTTTCGACAGAGGAATCCTCATCTCATCAAAATAATTTCGATCAGCGAGAAACAAAAAATGAATATTCGGTGTCTGCCACCGAACTGGGGAAGGGCCTTGCGGCAGGTATTACAAAGGTAGATGAGTTTGTCTTTATTCGTGAGAGGGCCAAAAGCTTAGGCGTTAAAGTCTATCTATTTGGAGGTACCGCTGCGGCCTTTGCTCACTATGTAAAATGGGATTTGTTGCGACAGAAAGGCGATGAACGATTTCAAGAGGATCGCTTTGATTATCGGTACATCAATATCTATCGAAGTACCCAGGATTTAGATATTGTGGTGGATGGCTCACTCATTGCAATTTCATCATTACAGAACGATCTGGCATCGGCCTATCCTTATCTTCAGGGGTCAAAAGGCGCCAAGAGTAGTTGGGAAGTTCGGTCTCTTCGAGAAAGTCACGGCACCAAAATCGCTTTACTCGATAACCCTGATTTTCTCAATCAGCACACAGATTCCCAATCAGTGGGTATGGTTGAAATCACCGAGGGAGCCAATCCAATTGAGATTGTCCGGGATCTTCGCCAATGGAATGATTTGGGGAGTTCAAAATTTCTTCAGGATGTTTTGGAAGGCAAAATTCACTTTTATTTCTCAGATAAACATGAAAGCACCAAGTTTTTTAAAGATGGACGCAACCCACCTATTGTTGCGGTGATTCGATATTTCATTAAGCTCTTTCAGCTCGAGTTGGAACCAAGACCTGAAGATGAATCGATACTCCGAAGTATCATTGATCAATTTGAGCCTAAGACTATCGCTCAAAATTCGTATTTAGACAGTTGGTTCAAGAACAATGTTCCTAAATTGCTACAGAATGCGATGGATGTGGAGAATGCAAATCGTACCATCAAGAAGTTTGGACTATTTGAAAAGCTCAAGGCCGTCAGTCCAGAAATCAAACAAGGCAGCATTTCGTGGTGGCTCGATAAACAACCATTGTTAACGCGAAAAATCGGGGAACCTGGCGAGACCAGTCAGATCGCTGTTTCAGATCAACCTCCGGTGACAGCACGATCACTTGGAATTGATATCGTATCTCATGAAACCACTTCGTTTTTGGTCTATGAGGCCATCACTCGATCTCACAAAGGGCTCCCGAACGTTTTTATTTCAAGAAACGGAAAAATCGGAGAAAGCGCTGCTTATGGGGATGGATTTTATGTTATGAAAGGAAAGAACTCCGGGTTTCGTCAGACGGGGTTTACGATTCGCTTCAAAATGCATCCAGACGCGGTGGCAGGAGTGGATTTTGATTTGGTCACCGGGCTAAACTATATCGTCGTGCATAATCGTTCTGTATTAATGGTAATCCCTGAGAATCTTCAACTTGATCTGATCGGTTATTATTCAATGCTGTTAAATGCCGATCAGCTGTCCAAGGATGATTTGGGCGTCTATCATCGTTTGCAATTCGCTCTGCGTTCACACTTCTTAAAACCAAGGATAGAAGAGTTAGAGTACCTTCGCCATCTTGAACAGAAAGAATTGAAACAGGTGTTTGAGCTCGATTCAACGCCAGATGGAAAGCTTCTGCTTTTGGGAGTATTGGTGGGGCGGCCTCTTAATCCCTCTCAAATCGTCGAGGTCATGACCATTATTAAAGGAACGGAAAAACAATTTTCCACAGAGGAAATGAAAAAGTTTAATGATAAATTCATAGCAACCTATTTGAGTCCTTTGCAGGACAGATTCTTAAATGGAAATCCAAGCCTGGGCGAAATTGAAAGAGCCTACGATGCTGGATTATTTCAAGGAAGGGAGGTGGCCTTTCTCGAAGCGAGCATACCCCTCGTACAAAGCGTGGAGGATGGTCTCAAGGTTGTTAGGTTTTGGGGGCGATTTGTTAATTTGTCAGCGACCAAAGATGCTA
>JBILOD010000536.1:0-2996 GCA_044374645.1 Pseudobdellovibrionaceae bacterium
GCGTGGTTAAAAGCGATGGCAAAAGAGCTGAGAATAATGGATCACTCATTACAGCCGCCTACCAGACTCAATCTGGACGAGCACAATTTGGACATGTCATCTTTGATGCCTTTACTTATTCTTCTGACACTCTTTTCCTGGGAGCTCGACGAACCCAAAGACTGGCGACGGATCTAAGTTTTTTTGCTCCTATCAGCGAAAAATCAGGTGGCCTTTTAAAACCAATTCAAACAGTTCCTAAATTTGTGGGTCCAGTACGCACAATTATTGAATCCTCTGATGGTGGTTACTTCGTCGGTGGCTCTTTCACATCAATTAATGGCAAAGATCGCAAGTACCTCGCCAAACTTAATTCTGATCTGAGTCTGGATGAGAGTTGGAACCCACCATCACCAACTGGAGGCGTGTCTCAATTAGCAATTAGTGGGAATGAGCTTTTTATAGCCGGTGATTTTAGAGGCTTCGGCGAAACAACAAGAAGCTCTTTGGCCCTGTGGAATAAGGCCAATGGAACGGCCAATGCCACTGTTCGAGTGACCGAAGGAAACGTCTTTGCCATTGAGAAAGACGGGCTTGGTGGTTATTATATTGGGGGAGATTTCAGCAAAATCAATGATGTCTCTGCCAATGGCCTGGCACATATTCTACCCAATGGAAACCTTGATACCAATTTCATTCCTCCCAAACCAGATCGTGTCATTCGGGTCATTCGAAAAGATGGAAATAGTCTATATATAGGCGGAGAATTTTTTAGGCTTACAGATAACTCATTAGCCTCACCGGTGACTTATGCTCTGCAGGGGCTTGCAAAGTTAAGTGCCACCACAGGCCAAATCGACACAACATGGATTGCAAATATAGTGAGTCCCCCATCATCAGGGATGAGAATTGACGATTTGGTTATCGATTCCACAAAAGTCTATTTTTGTGGGGAGTTTGAATCAGTTAAGACCACCCCGAGTTTAATTGCGTCTACCCGCTACAATTGTGCCGCCGTAGATAAGACCAGCGCCGCTATCCGGGGTTGGGCACCCTCCACCTTTGGTCAAAGACCGTATTATACCAAATTGTTTGATTTAGAAGCTATTGGACTTGGGAATTTGATTCTAATGGTTGGCATCTATACACAGATAAACGGAGTCGATCGAACTGGCTTGGCTTATTTCGATAAAAGCTCAGGGCTTCTGGTCTCACCGACTTTCAATCCCAATTTCATATGGACAAATACCATGAATTCTATTGATAGAATTCACGCCGCGACAATCGTCGGTCAAACCCTTTATCTCGGAGGTTCATTCAGTGCTGTTAATGGTTCCGTACGTCGTGGATTTGCCGCTTTTGATTTGACGACAGGAACACTGACCGAATGGAATCCAGGGATTTGGATCAGTGGTCAAAGCCTGATCGATTTTGCCTCCGACGGAAATAGAATTTATACCGCAACCGTATCGTTAGAATCGTTAGGATCGTTTAGCCAAATTGTTCGCATTGACTTAATCTCAGGTGCCGAAATTGAACCGATCGCAACTAATTTATTGGTCAGTTTGAACACTCAATATTCAGAGTTCGATTTCTGGGGAGTGGCACCAAAAATACCAATTATTGCTGATGGAAATGGTATTGCCGTTGGGGGCTATCATTCTGAAATTATCAATGGGATCATAAGACCTAATTTGGCATCGATTGATCTATCGACGATGCAAGTGACGGCGTTTTCTCCTGCATCGAATGGCGACACTCATTACATACAGGTTTATGGAAACCACTTGTTTGTCACGGGATATTTCAGTCGAATTGGTGGAAGTCTTCGCTCTCAATTTGCTGTGTTTGATTTGCCATCACATCAGCTCAACGCCTTTCAAATGGATCTTCGCGGATTAAATGACACTCCACTCAATAGTCCAGTCAGTGGCTTGAGTGTTTTTGAGGACAAAATATATTTTGGACACAGTCAGCTTCGGTCAGTGAACGGTTCCCCCAAAAACGCCTTTGCTGTTGTCAGGTTCCCGTCCGGAATGGTCGAAAGTTTAGAAATTGATGTGGATGGAACAGTCCTTACAACTCTCATCCACAAAAACAAGTTGTATTTAGGAGGAGCTTTCAGTCAGGTCAATGGCCAGAATCGATCTGACTTTGCAGCGATAAATCTTGGCACAGGAACCTTGGATCCTTTGGCTCCAGCGATCCAAGGTGGGACCTATACGAACATCAATCAAATAGTGGTTTCAGGTGATTCGATTTATTTATCTGGAAATTTTTCTGCTATCGATAATCAACCCATCAATTCACTGGCACAATTCAATCTTTCAAGTTCTACCTTAACGCGCTGGTGGAGCCCCTTACGACCTCTAGATTATGGCACTCCGATCTCAGCGTTATTGCCATATAGAAATGGTTTACTGGTTGGAGGAAACTTTACCTATTCCACAATGGATCCGCAATTGATTTATGCTCTAAACATAGCCGACGGTTCCTTTCGGTCCCAATCTAAGTCCCCTATTTTTGAGCCCGAACATGCCAGTATCACGGCTTTAGCCTTTGATCCTCCGTCGACCTTGTACATCGGAGGACGATTCTCTTCAATCAATGGTGTTCAGAGAAATGGACTTGCCGCCTTCGACACCTCGACAAATTCTGTTCTCGAATGGAATCCAAATCCAATGAGGACTTTAACTCAGGGTGGCATCATCAATAAGCTACTGGTACTTGGAAATGATGTGATAATAGGAGGAACCTTTACTTCCATTGGCGGTCAAACATTATCAAATCTAGCAGCCTTAGATAAGGGGACTGGGCTTGCAAAGTCGTGGAGTCCCAACCCCGACGGGGCTGTTGAGGACTTGATGGTGAATTCTCAAAAGCTTATGGTGCAAGGCCAATTTAATTTGATAGGAGGCAGAAGTCTCCGAAATATCGCGTTTTTTCCTCTCTCTTTACCAAATTCACCGAACACCACAGATATTTACACAACTTCAAGCATCAACGTCCATAACGCT
>JBILOD010000297.1:0-5404 GCA_044374645.1 Pseudobdellovibrionaceae bacterium
TGAACGAAAATCATTTAGTCCTAGGAAGATGGTCTACCGAAATCATTCCTACCAACGATCGACTCTATATTACCTCGCACAATATAAATACAGGCGCACTCCTACCGATTGATTACAATGTTTCTGGAGCGGTATTACTCCAATCTATGGTTCGGTCATTAGCAATCAATGGCGATAATTTGTTCTTTACCATCGATGGTGCCACAGGCTACGGCAAAACCAATTTTACTCCCATTAGCCAACCAGCATGGGGAGGTTTTGGAATGCTGAATGTGATAACGGGTGCACCGATTGGAGATCCGACGTTATTTGCCAATAAGGAAGTGAGTCTCGTCGCTAACACACCAAATGCTGTTTTTGTTTTTTATAACTCCTGGACCGATCATAATGACACGCGTTTTGAAATCTTGAACCCTCTCACCGGCATGGCAAAGTGAGGCTTCAGGAATTGACGTTATACCTGTGGAAGAGTATACCCCGGTGAAACCACCACCCAGCCTATTTTGATCATTAACACCCCAGCATTTTAATCCACCATTCGCAACATAACACCGCATCGAGTAATCAGCACTCATGGTGACATATGTTACTTGAGAGTTTTCTTGCGCGATTTGATGGAATGACAGAAGAGTATGCTAGATCATCCCGATAGCTCCTGATATTTTCAATATCGGAGACCTTAAAAGACTCAGAAAAAAATGCCCTTCAATGCACTTCCATGACCGAATAAGATTTTCGTCATTAATTTCTATGACCTCGGTAAAAATGTTTCTTCGAATAATTCGTAGGAGGGAGTAAACTCTAAATAGAATCAACACTCCTATCAAGGGACTGAGGATTCCAAGAATAAAAATCAGCCCCTTTTCTTGATAGAGGTTTTCGGGAAGTGAAGTAGACAACATGGATCTACCGATAAGAAAGATCACAATCCCGCTAATGCCTAAACAAAAAATTGTGAACATTTCTGCTATAGGTGGGATTTCAATTCGCAAACACTCATTGGATCCTTCATTTTGTTTAACCGGCCTCAAAACAACCTCCTACTAAGGAGTTTCAGTTTAAATGAAATGCGCCTGCTCTCAGTTTTACCGTAAAACATCCTAAACCGACACAAAGGTGATAAAATCGATGGCGAATCACACTAAGACATCGAACACGTCGAACTGCCTCAATCTGAGAGGTTTGCAGGACATATTCATCAGTGTGATACTGCTGCATTCCTGACTAATCTGAACTCAGGACAGAGGAGGCAAGTATGAGGCATATGAAAATAATCGGACTTCTAACCCTTTCTATTGTTGGCTGTGGAGAAGGTTTTCAGGTTGCAACTGGACCGTCGACACCTAGTGATTCCGTAGCTGCAGACATCGTCGACGTAGACGAGACTTCTGATGACGGCTCAAATCCTCAGCCATCGTCCACGCCGGGGTCGGGACAGGCAAAACGCTGCCAAAGCGATACTTTTTGTGTGCATGATAAGATGCCTGTTTGGTCGCAGTTTGATGGTTCTAAGCAAGGGGTTTTACGCAATGGTACGGTTGTGATGGAAACTTTAGATTTAAATGGTGCATCGACCCCACTGCTCCAGTATGTGCAAAACCAAGGTTATTCACAGGTCACAAAAGATCCCGGCTGGTGCGGCGCCGTAAGCTTTGCCGTGACCATGAAGACATGGGAACTGGAATTAAGAGAGCGCGGGGAAGCACCCGTAGCTTCAGATGTTGCGTTCGTGCGATCCGATGATGCAAGCGAGGTGATCTTCAATGTCATGGGTCTTTTAAAGATGAACCCAGTTATCGGGGTGAGTGCACCAGACGCGCACAAGTACGCCTATACCGCTATGCGGACTTCCCTAGATAAAGGTTTAGTTAAAACGTCGATGTCAATGATCAGTGTCAGTGATTTCCGTGAGACCTATGGGCGTCCACTTATCACACTCGGAGTTGGCAACAAATCCGGCGGCCACTTTCTCGCCGTGCACGGAACTGATGGACAATATTTTGTCATCAACGACCCGTGGGGAGCCACTTACAGTGTAACCGTGAGCAAAAGCACTGTCGAAAAGGATGGACCATCGGGGAAGTATTATGATCACTCGCTCAACTACACGGGGTCAGGTATCAAGTCCCTTTCGTCGACGATCTCTGGATTTATTCCGACCACGGGACCGACATCGGGCGTTCTTAATCTCATCATGCTCAGTGATTATTAATCTGTAGCGTTGAAGCATAGATATCGAATGGGGGTGCACTGTGAGAAGATTAGTTTTTGTGATTTTGCCATTGTTGAGCGCTGGGTGTTTCATGCTCTTCTTCAAGAAGAAACCGATCGAAACGAGCCATCAGGCGGTCAAACGCGAAACAAGCTTAGTGTCGGCCATACAGAGGAAGATCCGTTCAGCGAAGGACTTGAAAGCTTTCGAACAAGCCCCAGACATTCCCGCCGAAAGCCGTTCGTATTTTAACAAACGGATCAAAAGCAATAGGCAAGCTGCTTGGATTTATACAAACTTAAAATCCAAATTATCAGACACTTTCGAGGGTCGCCTAATTGCTGCCTACGGCTCACAGGTCGTGGTCCGTGACGGTAGCCAGGAAAATGCGGAGTTTTTTAGTCATTTGATGGCAAAGCTGATTGCCGAATCCGATGCGGTGGCGGAAGAGCTTCGCGAACGTGGCCAGGCCTTGCGTGAAGACCCATTCCAACATCAAGTCCTCATCAATCTTGTCGCCGATCTGAAGCTACCCTCTTACGAAAAGGCCAGTCTGATGGGGCCAGCCCTTGCGCAGCGATTTGAAGTTGATGAGCATGGCAACATTTCGGAAAAATCAACCGCTGTCACCATTGCTTTGATTCAAATGCGCAAAGCAGGATTGAACATTCAAGATGTTCGACCGTTCATTGAACGAGGAATCGAGCTCAACGAAGCTGATCCGGAAGCGCTCCAAGAATTTTTGGTTCGCGTGAATACGTACTTCCCAGACTGGGAATCAGCCTATTTTCCTTTAAAAATCTATCCAGGAAGATCGTGAAATAATGCGGAGTTGTGAGGCTCGATTGGGCAGATGGCTCCATCAGTTCCAGCCAAAGGCCAGTCACAAATGAGCTTTCGAGTGGCCCGAATCGAATATTTTCAGGAGTTTGCTGATAAACAATGATTATGTTTCAGCAGACGGTAGTGAAAAGAGGCTGTTCAGATAAAAAACCATTCACATGAAAGTGGGCATTGTGAACTTACTATTGATTGAAAACAAACTAGAGACTGGGATCAAAAAACACTGAGAAGCATGATTTGAGGCCATGTTGTGCCGACCTTCTAAGGGTTTTATGGCCACTTTCTATCGAAAACATCACTGAAAAGCGCATTTGACTTTGTGGGAATAAACTCCTTGTCCGCTACAGGATCACTCCGATTCTACTAATCGAAAGCGAAAGTAACCAATAACTCAAGATTACTTGATCCTTCCTTAATTTTCAAAGGTATTCAAATGACCTAGTTGGGCTCCTCAGCGGAAACTCGATCCATCCATTGAAATCCAGTTTGCAGTTCCGGCCTCAAGAATGTCGCAAAATGATCCATTTTCACATTCGCCCGTTTCACCAATTGTTTCGCTCAAGATTTCGGTGAATATTCCGATCAGTTAGGCATGAATATTTGCAACCTTTGGCTCCTTAGCTTTTCTATTTTGATCTTCGGCCTTGGATGTGTTCGCCCCAATAAAGCCACGAGTAGGCTCACATTTGTCATGCCACAGACTCAAAGTAAGGTCGGCGCCCAGCTAAGAAACATTCAGCCAATGTATACATCTAACTCTTGGGGACTTAGTGATCCCACCAATTTTGATGAACTCACGTGCTTTGCTATCGTGGTTGAACTCCCTGAACGACAGGATTCCGCCGGTCACTGTACATCAACAACTTCGACAACCGTGCTGAAACCGACAATTGGGTTTGGACTCTTCCCGGCCTCGTCACGAGTCCAAATTGAAGTTCCCTCTGGCAATGGACGGAAGGTCAGTCTGATTGGATGGAAATCATCGACCCAATGTTCAACGGTCACAATCATCGATCGACAATCCTTTTCATCCCCTTTTGTCCTTGGCACTCAAACAGTGGATTTGGCCGGTGGGGAAACCAAAGACTTGCCATTGGATGTTTCGTTGAATATGGAAGGCAAACTTACCGATTGCATTGGTATTTCCTGGCAAAATGGAGGAGTCATCTCTGGTCCCACGACAACAGCGACTCCCACGGTGACTATTCCACCGACACCTTCATTAACACCGACGTCTACACCGACACTTACGCCTACGGCGACTTCAACTCCTATCGTAACGACAACCCCAATGCCCACTTTGACCGTTACACCGACCCCGACCGCAACGCCTACTGCTACTGCTACTGCTACTGCTACTGCTACTGCTACGGCTACGGCTACGGCTACCGCGACTCCAACAATTACTGCAACACCCACCGCAACAGCAACGGCGAGTCCAACCCTGTGCTACTCATGTTCAATAGTGAGTGGCTCGTTTTCCACTGTGGCTTCGGGTTCAAATATCGTTTTGACGCTAGAAACTCGAGATACATCCAATAACTTATTATACGTACCGGGTGCCTCCGTTTCCTTCAGCCAATTTGGTGGTACATCTACTGGTGTGATTGGATCGGTGTCCGATAACTTAAATGGAGTCTATACAGCCACTTTCACGGGAATTTTGGCAGGAACTACCGTCACTATTGGTGCCAATATCAATGGTTCTCCGGTCACCAACACATTACCTAATGTTACCGTCACACCAGGAGCTATTTCTACATCGCATTCGTATATAACATTAGGAACCTCCACTCTCAGCTACGGATCACAGACCACGGCAACGCTCATCGCAAAGGATGCCAACAGCAATCTGTTGAATGCCGGAGGAGCTTCGATCATTTTCTCCACGATGGGAGGTACGAGTGCTGTCTCATTCGGTGTCGTAAGCGACAATGGCAATGGAACTTACTCCATCCCAATCAATGGAATTATGCCAGGCTCACCAACGACAATTTCGGCGACGATTAACGGAACAACGCTTTCATCAGCACTACCAACACTAACTGTTCAACCCCTCACTGTCAGTGTGGACCCAGTGTATCCAAATAATGGCGCTCATTGGAATGATTATATTCAATTCTCAAATGTGGGAGTCGATGAGTTTCACCAAAGCGACACCGCTTGCACAGGCTCTGAAACTGGGTCTTATGGAGAGCCTAATGGCTGTCTTCACGGCGGCGAGAAAAGGAAGGTAGTGCTGACTGGGATTACCAATTGTGCTGGTCTCACTGCAACGGATGATCTACTGGCCTTCGATTGGAAATGCCAAGATGGTGATGGAACTGCAACTTTCTATTCTCTTGGATT
>JBILOD010000604.1:0-2564 GCA_044374645.1 Pseudobdellovibrionaceae bacterium
CCTCTGACAACAAGCGCTGATTCATTTCAGCCGTCTTTAGATCCAATTCACATTGATTGTAATACTCTTCGAGGAAACTTTTGACCTCGTTGACGGCCTTACCGAACAAAGGCTTTTCTTCCTTTGGCAACGTGGCCATTTTCTTCATTGCTTCTGTTAAGAGACCATTTTTGCCGAGATAGCGAACCTTTTGCTCATAAAGGACCGCAGTTGAGGTGGCTTCGGCAAACGAGGCCTGTGCTTCTATTTTGATTTGTTCTAATTGTTCTAACGACATAGGCGGCCAGCTTATCGAATCCTTTTGGGAAGATCACGAAGTCAGTTCAGGCGTGACATTCCGCAAAATATACGGCAATACCGGACCTTCTCTTGAGGAATTCAATGGCCCATAAAAACAAAACGAACTACAGCCCCTATAAGGCCCGGCAAAAAGACCAACTCTCTGCGGTTACCGCTCAGCCCAAACGGGGTAAGCACAAAACTCCCGATAAGATTTTTCCTCTGGAGGAGGCCAACGATCGCCTCTTTGATTTGTTCCGTAACCATGGTTTTGGCGAATATCCCCACTCAAATCGCCGTCAGCTCGCCCAATTCTACAGCCTCCTCATGGAGGTTCAACAACGTGAAAACTTCACGCGCCTCACAAGTCTCAAAGACATTGGCCTCAAACATTTTATTGATTGCCTAATGGTGAAGCAACTGACCACATTGCAGTTTCCCTTGATGGACGTCGGGACGGGGCCGGGGTTTCCGGGCATTCCACTTAAAATTGAATTTCCGGAGGAGACCATTGTGCTCGCCGAAGGCGTGCAACGTCGTGTGGAGTTCCTAAAGCACGTTCGTGAAACCATGAATCTGCAAAACTTGCCGATCCTCGGTCGAAATATCAATCCTGAGTGTTTTTATCCTGTGCGCGGCGTGATCACTCGTGCGGTGGAGGATATGCGAAACACGCTAGGCAATGTCATTCACTGTTTACAATTGGGTGGCCGAGTTTATTTTATGAAAGGACCGGGCGTTGATCCTGAAATTCCCATGGCCATTGAAGCTTGGAGTGAGTTCTATAAACTTATTGAAGATCATCACTATGTGCTACCGAAAACCGATCAAGAGCGACGCCTCATTGTCTTTGAAAAAATTAAATCACCAATGGTGACCGACGAATTCTTGGAAAGCCTTGGACTCCCCGACGAGGATGATGGAAATTAAAAACATGCGAGAGATCACCAGTGCCCAAAACGAACAATTCAAATATTGGAAAAGTCTTCTTAAAAGCAAAGGCCTTAAAGAAGGAAAACATTTTTTATTGAGTGGCGCGAAATTAATTGAAGAGGTTTTGCAAGACCCCCAATGGAAGGATCGTGTGGACGGTGTTTTAGTGGGCAAAGAGGCCCTCCCCGCATCTCTACAATCCGGTCCCCTCGCGCAAAAGCTGGCGCCGAAATACACCCAACTGAACCCCACACTCTTTGAAGAGTTGGATGTGCTGGGCACACGCGCCCCCCTATTAGTGCTCCAACAACCAGAAATCAAACCATGGAGTTCATCGCACCCAAGCGATGGCCTTCAAGTGCTTTGCCCCTTGGGTGACCCCCAAAACCTTGGTGCCTTGATCCGCACGGCCTACGCCTTTGGGGTGGCACAAATTGTATTATTGAAGGAAGCTGCTCATCCCTTGCTACCAAAGGCGATTAAGGCCTCCTCAGGGGCTGTGCTCAAACTACCATTAGCTTATGGTCCGTCCATTCGCGACGTCGGCTCCGATGCGGTGGCTCTGGATCTTGCTGGCGTGCCTATGGAGTCACACACTTGGCCTAAAAATTTGCAGTTGCTCTTGGGCGAAGAAGGTCCCGGCATTCCAGCTAGTTTTTCTGGAACTCGCATGACTTTGCCAATGAAAAATCCTTTGGAATCTTTGAATGCGGCGGTAGCAGCAGGGATTGCCATCTACCACCTGACGAAATAAATTTTATTGATTAGTTGATTGCCAACTTTGATGATGACTTCTTATAGCGCTCCACACATTTAACGATTGCGCGTGCGTAACGACGTTGGTTTTTTGAACCATTATAGCGTCGAGCCAGTTCTTTATCTGAAACTGACCCCTTAGAATGACGTCCACGTGCCTCTTGGATCTTAATCCCCATCGTCATCATGCCCATACATAGACTGTCATCTCGATAAAGGGGATTGAGTCTTTTAGTGGGCGGATGACGTGAAGCCTCATGAAAGATATCACTCTTATCATAGCTCGCCGGAACCTCTAGTTTTTCAATGTGGTTCAAATATTGGTCTTGGCGATTGGAGGTTGTTTTCAGACACTGCCTGAAAGTGACTGTTAAATTATCCTCACGAATCCAGCGCTTGTTGATCTCCTTCATCGTCGTATTCACAATCTGCGCGAGGCCATTGCCGTTGTTGTTATGAGCCAGGCGATCACGGCTGCGATTCTCTTGCTCGAAAATGCAACGAGCAAAGGTGTAACGAATATTGAAATGGCGAGCCGCATTTCGCATCTTCGGCAGCAAACAAGAATCAGAAACGTTTTCGTCGTATTTTTTGGT
>JBILOD010000268.1:0-5780 GCA_044374645.1 Pseudobdellovibrionaceae bacterium
CATCACCATCACAGAAACGGCGCTCTGTGACGGGATTCTGTTGTTTTGGGGATTTCACATTAGGAGTTTTCTCACTCGGAGTTTTCTCACTCGGAGTTTTCTCACTGAGGACTTCTATCGTTGCCTCATCCACAAATTCCATCAAGCGTGCAGCCTCGTCCTCAGGGATTGCCGCTGGACCCGATTCATCCAGTCCGCTGTCCTCCCCACTAATCTCATCAGGTACTTCAGGATCTCCCTCACGTTCAACTTGAGTGGCGTCGTCATTCAATTCTTCTTCAGGATATTTTTCTAAGATTTCTCGGGCACGTTCAAAGGCTGTGTCATCCACTAAAAACTCGGCAGAATCATCTTCTAATTCACTGCTGGAAACAGGTAATTGATCGGCACAACCTGCCAATACAACGCAACCCGCCGCCCCTAGGACAACAAAGAACAAACTTAGCTTTTTGATATTCAGTTCTTTCTTCACGACCTCTCCTTTAACAGGGTTTCTCGCAAAGCACAGATAGACGCAAGGCCACAATAACAAATTGTGGAATTGTCTCGATCTATGCCGTTTTTTGGAGGCCCATCATGGAGTGAAAATTTCGCTGGCTCAATAGTTTTTTCTTAACAATTGAATAAAACTTGAGACCCATGGCGTCGCCAGACTCCCAAATCCCAATGAACCAACCCATCAAATCCACGGATAGAGCCCCTCACAGACGGTTGGAATTTGAGTTTATTTGGGATGGTACAAATCTTGCCTTAGGCTAGCAAGCAAGAACAAAAAAGGGGGATTTATGAAAAAACTATTCTTATCATCTCTACTCCTGCTCGCCATTACCAATGTAGCAAGAGCTGAGGAAACTACAGAGAGCCAGGCTCTTCTTGAGCAAGGTCAAGATGTCACAGCTGTCACAGAAGAAAGTGAACTTTTGGCACCGGAAGACACTAATTCTGAAGCGATGATGGAGCCCAACTACCTACGTCCACCACACCGTCGACCGCCGGGTCGTTATCCCAGCCCCTATCGTCCACCACGTCGGCCGCCTATCGACAGAAGATATCCACCTCCCTACTATCCACACACCCAAACCATTACATGCTCTAGTAACAACTACCGCTACAATGAGTGTTACGTTGGGGGTTACATTAGAAATGCCGGCCTACAAAACCGAATTTCTCGTTCTGACTGCCAATACGGTTATAGCTGGGGTTTCTACAACGACCGAATTTGGGTGGATCATGGCTGTCGAGCCACATTTTGGGTCGAAGCCTATTAGACAGTATTCCACTTAAGTAACATCGCCGGTAGATTCTGCTGAAGGAGGGACCCCTTTTTCAGTAGAATCGATGTAGAAATTGGCGTGGTATGGCCTGCATTCGCTGCTTGAATTGTTTGTTAAATCGACTGAGATCGCGAAAGCCTACTTCTTGTCCTACATCAGCGACTTTAAGCCCTCTTAATAGCATCAGACTGGCTTTGAGGACTCGCATTTGATTGCGATAATAGACGGGTGTCACACCAAAACAATTTCGAAAAGCACGACTCATTGAGCCCGGAGCGCAATCTAAGGCCTGCGCCATTTCCTGCAATGAAAAGGTTTCGAGAGCATTTTGGTCCAGATAGGTCTTAATTTTAAAAGCAAGTGGAGTTGCTTTCTCTTGCTTGCCCACCAAAACAGGATCTTTAATTCTACCCACAAGTTCCAGCAGCTCCTTGGGCGACTGTGGCATTCCATCCCGGTTCATTGAAAAAATACAGGCCTCACTCGGTGCACACTGGGGCGGTTGACCTTCAATCATGAGACCACGCCATGAAAAATCAATCCCGCTGAACTCCCAATCAAGAATACTATAAGGTGGCACAAATAAGCCTACATTGCCTTTAAGCTCAATTGCCGTCCCCTGACGCTTCAGCCAGGCTGTTCCAGCAGGAACATCATCAGCCACAGCCACACTCCAAAAATCACCGAAAACATCAGTAATGTGACGTTGCTGACTGGCCATCTGGGCTCGCTCAACAAAAACTGTTTGCGTGTCCAGACGTACATAGCGGCTCACTTCTGTTGGAGTATTCACTTCAAACACAACGGACCTCTAAATTACTGTTCACCTTAAGCTCGAAAAATCATTTCGACTTATCATTCTCGAATTAAACTCGCTATTGGCAACCGCTTGGTTCGAAAAACTTCACGAGCATCCTGAGGACGCCCGGTTCGAAGCATCCAAAGTGGCAACCAACCTGGCTTCAGTGAGAACTCCGACTTTAATAATTCAATACCTTCGGTATAATGTCGATGAAATTCCTCTGCTGCGTAGCTAGGAGCCTTGTTCATCGCGTAATCAAAAGCCGTCATACTGGCTAATGACAACGGCTGTGCTCCAAAGCCTCTGGCCGTTAAAGCCAACCACACCCGCATTGCTAGGCGACCGGCATTAACAATGGTAAGAAAATAATTTTTATTGAGACTTCGCCCATCCACCGCAATGAGCGCAAAAGCTGAAGCATTTTCTATTCCGCGCAAAGACAGTGATTGAACTTTTTGTTTAAATCCAAAATTCCAGAACTTTTTCGGAAATTCAGGGCGAGTCCGCATCCAACGAAACATCGGGACTTCAAACGCCTGCAGTCCCAGATTCTGCCAGGCCATCCCGTCGTTGGTCGAATTGATCTCGTGCTCTGAAAGCCTGACCCATTTAAAGAGGTCACGTAAATAATTCTTGTTCTATGGAATCCGGAAAAGATTCACGAACAAAGGGACGTCGATCTGTACAACGCTTCGTAAGCGCCTCTTCTAAGATATCACACTCCACGCCAGCGCGGGTGAAAGTAAGATGCGCAATATCTCCCTCCCCCTCAAATGGCATCAACTCATTTAATTCTACCTGCACCCCCATTTTGGTCGCTGCAATACTCGCGGCTTCAATGAGCGTTCCCAGAGCCAAATAGGTAGCATGATGTTGATTATTGAGAGCATGCTCTCCGCGTTTTCTGATATGATAAACTGTGACTCCGGCGGGTGTAATTTTAAATTCCCAGGGCTGAGTGTTATCTCCACTCGGTGCCGTCATCGAAAGCTCCAGAATTTTGAGTATGTCCTGGCGACGAACAGTCTGATGGGGCTGCAATAAGGCCTGTTGAGACGATGACATCATTTGTAGTCCTCCACTCATGAAAGTGGCAGCATTTCAGAAGGAGGACTTGGAGTTTTGTTTCAGAATCCCGTGGAACGAATAAATTCTCTGGGGGTTGTATAAAACACTCTACGAAACTGTTTATTGAATTCAGAGAGATCGGTGAAACCAGAATCCAAAACGGAGCGCGTCACACTTTCGCCAAGATGGACCAATCGAATGGCCTCGAACAAACGCAACCGCTGACGATACTGAGTCGGGGCAAATCCAAATTGGTTCTTAAAATGACGAAAAAGAGAAATGCGCGAAACTTCAAATTGCTGGGCCAAATCATCAATTAATAATTTTTCTTTATAAGAACGGTCAATTTCCTGTTTTAACTTAAGCCCTAAGCGATTTGAATGGAGGGCCTGACACTCCATCTTGTTTTGCTCGCAAGAAACATACTGGAGAACCTCACGGGCACTACGGGGACAAAACTCGAGGTTTAGCGGCAGAAGGCAACTTTCAGGAATCCACAGTTCCGGGTAGGAACGATAGGATACATAAGCGCGCCAGTTCACCACACCAGCCGCAAACTTCCAACGTAAAACAGAATAGGGAGCCATAAATAAAAAATGATTGGCTTGAAAGACTTGCCATCGGCCATTCAGAAATAACTGGATGGGGCTAGTTCCCTGGTCTAACCAAGCAAGCATCCACGTCGCCCCTAAGGTATCGATTATGATTTCGTCTTTTGAGTGTGTATCCTGGCGCTCATAATAAACTAAATCTGTTGAAAGCGAATGGCTTACTCCGCGAAAACTCTGCAAACGCCCCCCTTTCAAACCAGAGGGGTTGCGGCTCCGCCGGTTTTACAGATTCTCTATCAGAGTCCTAGGTCAGAAAATCTCTTTAAGAGTATTTTCAATTTGAGCTTTTGCAACGGATTTTTGAAGCCAAAGTGAATTCGACGTCGAACGCTTTTCAATAAATAAGGATCATAGTGAAAAATCCACGGTGCCGTTTGGACTTCGCCGCGCTTAAGCACAATCTTTAAAAAGGAAGCGGCCATGATTGACGCACAGGAATAAACTCCAATTGGTAAAGAAGGAGCCTTTTTGTGGGTTAAATCCAGCCTCGATGAATCTTGGAGATAAGAAAGATGCAGGCTCGTATCGAGCCCAATTAGAAATTTCGCATATTTCATTAAGTCAGGATCGGAATCTCTAAAGCCAAAATAGTCATCAAAACTCATGGAGTCTTTATCGAAAACCAAAAAGGCAGTACCACACCCGATGGGGCCAGCGGTCATGGCCGGTTTTTTGAATTCCTGCATTTTCTGAAAGACCTTGCGACGCAAATTAACTTCGAAAAAATCCAGGCCATCCAAATAGATATCAACGCTTTCACAGAAAGTTTGAATATCTTGCTCCCGAATTCCCTGGTTCCAACAGGTGACGCGAGCGTTAGGGTTAATGTCCTTAATGAGATTCATCATCGTTTCGGCTTTATTCTGATTGTAGTTCGAGGAGCGACATTCATTTTGCCGATTGGTGTTTTCGATCGAAAACTTATCGAAGTCGGCAATCAGAAAGTTCTGAACACCAAGGCGAGTAAGGATTTCAGCGTATTGTCCGCCAACCCCCCCCATTCCGACGATCCCCACTCGTATGGAGCTAATCACGCTCTGCTCTTCTGGCAGCAACCACCCAATGTTTCTGGAAAAGGCTAAGTCGTAATCAAAGGTGTTTCGTAAAGCATAGGAAGCTTCCATCATCAGTCTCCATCCCTAGAGGAAAGTGGGTTCCACTTTCTTGGCCCCCATTGTCTGCCCTTATTATGGGCCTGGGGCCTTTAAAACACTTGGCGTTTTTTAACCTAAATAAAATTTATTAATGCTGAGGGCCCTTCCAGAAGTGTCCAAACTCTGTACAAAGTGACGATTAATGAGAATAGACGCTATGCATCACTTGTGTTACAACAGAAGAATAGTTTTTGTTTATAAACTTTATGAGTAGAGGTTCCCGATGAAAAAAACAGTTCTATTTACCCTTATGACACTGAATCTATGGTCGGTGGTAAGTTGGAGTCACCCTCTCGATGGAACCTGGAAAATCAAACATATGTATTGTACCGCTCGCCCAGAGAAGCTCATGGAGCTGCGGCCGGTGTTGGGCTCTTACTTTAAACCTGATATACAACTTCAGTTTACTTTTTCAGATGTGGCTGGGACTCCAATCACCGCAGGAATCGGCTCTCAAAAGGCCGAGTCTGATGAAATCGTAATCCCTTTAGGGTCGACAAAGGCCACTACAACGGCAAGCTGCACTGATCAGGAAGCCCAATCCATCCCTGGTTTCTTCTTTAAATATACACTCAATCAAGAAGCGCACTTCTCACCGAGCAACGAAACTCATGGTCGCCTCACCGGCCTATCATTAGGCCCACAAATTCAAACCACCACTAAAGAGGTAACACCTTTCGACTGTGATTGGGTTCTCGGAATCTGGTTTAAGCTCTTCGGTGATCATAAGGCCGATGAACTCGCACGCGTTTACACCTATGACATTGAAGGCCATACCTTGAAACTCAGCTACAAAGACACTCTTTTGGGCGGGCAATGTAACGACGAAGAGGATGGCGATACCGTTCTGGTGTTTGAACGTACGGCTGGC